>JAISGZ010000111.1 GCA_031262845.1 Propionibacteriaceae bacterium
GAAATCGATGTGGACTGGCGGTGTGACGCTGGTGCGAGCTTGGGCGGCGACGCCGGCTTCCAAGTGAGCAACGTCGGACACTCCCGTGACTGCGAAACCTTGTTTTTCGTCGACGCCGAAGATGATGGTCCCGCCCTCGGGCATGTTGCCGAAAGCACACAGCGTCTCCGCCAGTTGAGGGACCACACCAGCGGCTGACTTGACCTCGATCAGCGTCGAATCACCGCCACGTTCACGCAGGGCCGAGAGGACGTCGTGTAACTCCTGTGCTGTCCATGCCATACAGAGAAATGTACAGCATGAGCCGAAAAATGTTCAGGATGGCGGGAAAAATGTATGGGATAGCGCTAGAAATGTATGGGATAGCCTGAAAAGTGTTCAGGATGACGTGAAAATGTGTAGGGGATGTCGAGGATGATGTTCAGGATGTCTAGGAAGCGGCGTATTCGTGGGCATCCCCATTGGCGTCCCCAGCTTAGGCACGTGCGTCCCCACCTCGGCCACATACATCTCACCTCAGCTGCGGGCATTCCCACCTCAGGCACGGGCGTCCATTACGTGGGCACCTTGCGTGACTCTCGTCGGTTGGAAGGCGGCTCGGCACCGAGCCCGTTAGCATGACGTTATGAGCCTGCCCGGAACCTGGGCCAGACGCGCGAGTTGTTTGGCTGTTGCTCTGATCACCGTCGTCCTCGGGTGGGTGCAGGTCGCGCCCGCGCAAGCGGCCGACCAAGCCGAAACGATGGAAGTCCACGCCACCTTGACGGCGGAAGGCCTGATCCAGGTCGAAACCGAGTTGACGTTCGCCGACGCCGCGCCGGCCTTCCTGACCCAGCAATTCGCCCTGACCCAGGAACAGACCGACGGCCGGCTGCTGACGTACACCGTGTCTCAGCTGACGGTCCGGGCGGACGGCATCCCGGTGACGCCACAGTCGCGGGTCAAGGCCGATGTCCGGACGATCACGATCGAAACCGGCGGCGCCCGCGTGATCGACATCAACTACGTCGTCAGTGGCGCCACCCGGGCCAATTCCGACGGCACGATCCGGGCCGCTTGGCCGGTTTTACAAGGCCTTTCGGTCGGCGTCGACGAAGTCAGTGGCCAGTTCAACCCGCCGCAGGGGGTTCAGAGTTATTTCTGTGAAGCCGGGCCGGTGGACGCGCCGCGAGCCTGTGACCAGTACCAGGGTGGGATGCACGGCGCCCTGTCGATGTCTTTCAGCGACGGACCACGGGCGACCCACGAGCGAGTCACAGTCGGTGCCCTGCTTGACGCGGGCGCGGTGCCCGTGACCGGTGTTTACGAGCAGCCGTGGTCGTTCGGCCGGGCGTTTGAACTCAGCCCTGGACGGGTTGGCTTGGCGGCCGGCGTGCTGGTCATCGGCGGGTTGGGCCTCGGGCTCGGTGTCCGGCGGCGGCGGTTGGCACTAGTCACGGCGACACCCCTGCCTTTGGTTGAACTGACGGACGCTGGGGCTGGTCAGGTTCAGTTCACGGTTCACGACCGGGTGCGGCCGGGGATGGCCGGGACCTTGATTGATCAGAGTGTCGATCCGGCCGATGTCGTCGCCTCAATACTCGACCTGGCGGTTCGGGGACACTTGCTGATCGTCGAACTGCCGCCGGCGCGACATTCGGCGGCGCCCGATTGGCAGTTGATTAGGCAAGACTGCGATGAACCGCTCGATGACTACGAGCGGCTGCTGCTCGACGCCGTGGCGCCGGCCGGCACGATGACGCGGGTGTCGCAACTCGGTGGGACCGTTCACCAGGCCATTGGGGACGTCCAAACGGCCTTGTACCGGCGGATTGTCCGTGAAGGCTGGTTCAGCCGCTACCCAACCGAGCGTCACCCGTGGTCACGCTGGGCGTGGGTCATCTTGGCTCTGACGATCGTCATCATGGTGGTGTTAGCCGCGGTCACGACCTGGGCGCTGGTTGGACTGGCGTTGGTTCTGGTGGCTCTGATCGGGTTGACGATGACTCAGGATTGGCCGGCTCTGACGGTGACTGGGGCGAAGGTCCGGGCCGGTTTGGCCCAGTTGGCGACCGACCTCCACGAAGCCCCCACCCGGCTGCCGTCGCATCAGGTCTTTGACCAAGCGGCCGCCATTTTGCCGTATGCCATCGTGCTTGGTGGGTGGGAGCGGTGGCTCGGCGCGCTGGTGGCAGCCGATCCCGACGACGACCCCGATCCGACCATGTTGACGTGGTATCACGGTCCCGACGACTGGCACTTGGCCGATCTGCCCGACAGCCTCGACACCCTCATCACGGTCATGACCGGTCGGCTGTTCACCCGGCTCTAACCAACACTGTCAGGCTTCCCCCGACCCGGTTCGGCCTGGCCCGGCCCGGCACAGCTTTGGTGAGACTGCCGACCAAATTCCCAGTCAAAATAGTTCGCTCCGTCGGCGTGTCTTGACCATTTTGGCTTGGAATTTGCCGGGCGCTGGTGCGGGACGTACGGCGATGTGGGTGGGACGCTGTGTCGTCATCCCAAGCGAACGTCTTGGTCGGCATGTGCCGGTAGACCGTCCGCTCGTGTTCTGTCTTGTCTTGAAATTTGTGGTGGCTGGTGAGGTGGCTAGGAAGGCGGGGAATCCGCTAGTGGACTTTTGGTGATGGTGGCCATGTCGCCGATTGCCGCACCGGGTGCTGCGAGTACGACTTATGACAACCCACTTGTTCCCATCACGCTCCCTCGGCCCGGCACAGCTCGGTAAGACAGCCGACCAAATTCCCAGTCAAAATGGTTCGCTTCGTCGGCGTGTCCGAACCATTTGGGCTTGAAATTTGCCGGGCGCTGGTGAGCACGGCCCAGGCAGTCGGGTGGGACGCCGCGTTCAGCACGAACTGGCGCAGGACAGGTGAGGCCGTTAATTCCCGATGAGCTGCTGAGGACCGTAGAGGACTGGCGTGGGGTTGATTGGTTGACGGCCGGTAACGCGAGCGGGTGGTGTCATGGCGTCCGAAAAAC
>JAISGZ010000158.1 GCA_031262845.1 Propionibacteriaceae bacterium
TTGAGGGCCACCAAAGTTAGGCTGTGACATGGCTTTAACTGTAGAGCAGAGGCGAGGTCGGCGATCGGCCGGTGGGTCGCTCGAACAACCTCAATAGTACAAACTAGTGTTGTGAGCGACGCGACAGGGCACTATTTAGGCCCACCTCCTCGGTGGGAGTTTCAAGGCCATGTGAAACAATGTCGCTTAAGTCTGCTCTCGGGGGTTGAAAGCGCTTGCTAGGTCTACATCAACAGGTTCAAGAAAAGTCAGCTCCCATCCCGCATCGAAGGGTCTTGATGACATCAGCCGATGGGGCCACCTTGCTGACAACGGAAGCCGCCGCTCCGTTGTTGGCCGCTGTGGCCAATGATTTGGGTTCGGTCGCCCAGTCGTGGCGCCTGGACCACGTTGACGCCGACCCGGGACGGTCGACAACTGCCACCTATCGAGTCGATTTGGTGCGCGATAATCGCTCGTTCCGGCACACGATCGGTTGCACGATCCGGGCCAATGGCCCCTCCTCAACCGACCAAAAAGCTCGCATCCTATCCGCCGGTCCACACCAGGTGGCCTGTTGGATTTACCCCGATGATCCCGATCTGCCAGGGCTGCGCCGGGCCGTCAATCCCGTCAGTATGGCCGAGTTGCTGCAACAAGCCGGGCTGGGGCGGATCGACCCGACCGACCTGACGATTGATCTGATCGGCTATCGACCCCGCCGCCGGGCCGTCTTGCGGGTGCGACTGAATCGCGAAGGCTTGACGCTCTATGTCAAAGCTTTCCGACGCAGCCAATTCGAGGCCGTCTGCCACCGGCACCAGATTCTGGCCGACAGCGCCGTGCCCAGCCCGCAGTTGGTCGTGGCAACCGATGACCGTCTTATGGTGTTGGCCGAAACCCAAGGCACGCCACTGGCACGAGCGGTTTTCGCGCCCGTGCCGCCGGTGACCGGCCAACAGATGGTTGATGTCCTCGACGCGATGCCCTTGCAGGTGGCGAGTTTGGAACGGCGGCCACCGTGGGCCAGCTCGGTCCGTCACTACTCCGGCATCGTCAGCGCCGCCATGCCGGAGTTGCGGTCGCGGCTGTCCTGGTTGGCCGACCAAATCGAAGACGGCCTAGCCGGAGTGCCGGTCGGTGATGAGGCCACCCACGGTGATTTTTACGAGGCCCAGGTTTTCGTCCAGGGCGGACGGGTGTCGGGCCTGATCGATATCGACACCATCGGCCCCGGCCGACGGGCTGATGACCTGGCCTGTTTAGTGGCTCATCTCAACTGCATTCAGCGCATGAACGCCGCCCAAACCCGCCAGATCGCCCGCTTATTGGCGGCTTGGACACCGGCCTTTGACCGCCGGGTCGATCCGATCGAATTACGACTGCGGGCAGCCGCTGTCGTGATCTCCCTGGCGACCGGTCCTTACCGCAGCCAAGAACGGCATTGGCAACGGGAAACCGAACGCATGGTGGCGAAGGCCGAAGCCCTGGTCGATCAGGTGCGGCCGGCGGTTTTGCCCCGCCGGGCTCTGGTCTGACGGCGTTCGGCTGAGCGACTGACGCGCGAACTTCACCACGGCTAACAACTTATGTTTCCTAGCGGCCGGTTGGCGGAAGCTGACGGCTTTAGTCCACTAGTCTGGCCCCTATGTCGAAAATTCTTGCGGCGGTCGCTTGGCCTTATGCCAACGGGCCACGTCATATCGGCCACGTCTCCGGTTTCGGCGTGCCTTCCGACGTCTTCGCCCGGTACCAGCGGATGGCCGGTCATGACGTCCTCATGGTCTCGGGTTCCGATGAGCACGGCACGGCGATTCAGGTTCAGGCCGACAAAGAGGGTCTGACCCCGCAGCAAACGGCGGACAAATATCACCGCGTCATCGCCACCGACCTGCGCCACCTCGGCCTGACCTACGACCTCTACACCCGGACGACCACCCGGAACCACACCTTGGTGGTCCAGGAGTTGTTCCGGGCCCTGGTCAACAATGGTTACGCCGTGCCCCATAAACAACTGGGGGCGATTTCGCCGTCGACCGGACGGACCTTGGCCGACCGCTACATCGAGGGCACCTGCCCGATCTGTGGTTACGAGTCGGCCCGTGGTGATCAGTGCGATAACTGTGGTCACCAACTCGACCCGATCGACCTCATCAACCCGCGTTCCCGACTTAACGGCGAGCGCCCCAAATTCGTCGAAACCGAGCACTTCTTCCTCCAACTGCCGGCCCTGTCGGGCGCTCTCAGCCGCTGGCTGGAAACGCGGACCGACTGGCGGCCCAACGTCATGAATTTCTCACTCCAGTTGCTCAAAGACCTCAAACCGCGGGCCATTACACGGGACCTCGACTGGGGGATTCCGATTCCGGAACCCGGCTGGCGCGACAACCCCATGAAGTCGATTTACGTCTGGTTCGACGCCGTCATCGGCTATCTGTCGGCCTCGATCGAATGGGCCTGGCGGCAGGGGCGGCCCAACGCCTGGCAGGAGTGGTGGCAAAATCCCCAAGCTCGGTCGTACTACTTCATGGGCAAGGACAACATCACTTTCCACTCGGTGATTTGGCCGGGCATCCTGCTCGGGGTTAATGGTCAAGGTGATCGGGGTGGTCAGCCGAGCCCGCTGAGCCCACTCGAGTTGCCAACCGAGATCGCCAGCTCCGAGTTCCTGACGATGTCGGGTTCGAAATTCTCGACCAGCCGCCAAACCGTGATTTACGTCAGCGATTTCCTGCGCGAATTCGGCCCCGATGCGCTGCGCTATTACATCGCCGTGGCCGGCCCGGAAAGTCAGGACACCGATTTCACGTGGGATGAATTCGTCCGGCGGACCAACCACGAGTTGAATAACGAGTGGGGCAACCTGGTCAACCGGTCGATCAATATGGCGGTCAAATACAACGGCGCTGTGCCGACGCCGGGGACTCTGACCGCGGCTGATCAACAACTCCGCCAGACCGCCGAACAGGCCTTTACGACGGTCGGGCAGGCGCTCGAACGAGCCCATTTCAAGGAAGCCATCGGCGAGGCCATGCGCGTCGTGTCACTGGCCAATAAATACTTGTCAGAGGCGGAACCGTGGAAATTGCAGGACGATCCGGCCCGGCGTGACACGGTCCTCCACACGGCTCTGCAAACGGTCCAGGACTGCAACACCTTGCTGACACCATTCCTGCCTCACGCTGCGCAGCGGATTTTCGAACAGCTCGGTGGGCACGGCGTCTGGGCGGCGCAACCGGAGATGAACGAGGTCAGCGAAGGTCCCGAGGGGCTGTCGAATTACCCGATTCTGACCGGTGATTACAGCCAGCAGCAGGCTCGTTGGGAGTCGCGGCCGCTGTTGACCGGTCAGCCTTTGGCTAAACCTCAGCCGGTGTTCCAGAAGGTCGACGAAGCGCTGGGCCAGACTGGTCCGACGTGGGCGCCGATCAATGCGGATTAACCAGCACTCGGGTCTGTCGTGATTCGGTCGGCCTTTATATAATCACCGACCAGGGCACGGCTGTGCCCAGTGGTTTGTCGTGTCGAAGAGTTTTCCACTCGGAAAACTACGTGTGACTCGTGGTGGCCACCCCAACGGGGGCCGCGAGAACGTAGTCTGAGACGTGGCAGGGCACTAATCGGGGGCGAAAGAGAATTTCATGCGAAAACTGTCGTGGACGTTGACAGCAGCGGTAGTGGTGACAGGACTAGCTGCGGCCAATCTGATCTCACCGGTAGCGGCGGCACCGAGCGAGACTAGTGGTTTGATGGGAGAGGTGTTACCAGGCGGATTGACCCCGTGGGGTGGTGTCAGCGGCTGGGCCGACAGCAACGCCACGCTGATTGACCAGCAGGGCCACGACGCGGTGGCGGCTGGCTCAACTCAAGGCAATGATGACATCACGGTCAATCTGTCCCAGGGCCGGATCACTGTGCCACCGGCTGGTGACAACGGCCAAACGACAGTCCGCTACGCCGTTGGTGAAGGGCAGGGGACGTTCACGGCCGAAACCAATGGCGTCGCCTTGGGTTTGAAATCAGAAGACACCGAACTGTTCAGCCAGTCGGAGGTCTTGTCCTTGGTGCCACCGCTGACGATGACTGTCAACGGTCAGACGCCGGAAGAGGGCAACGCCCAATACACCGTCAATCTCCAAACCGGCCGGATCACGCCCCTGATCGACCCGCTGGCGCCGAATCCCAATCAAGCTGAGTTTGATGAGATCGTGCTCGGTCACCAAGCCGAAATCGTGGCCTACGTCCAGGATCAGACCGGCGCCCAGTTGCAGGCCGGTTTGCAAGACGGTTTTGTTCAAGAGGCTTTACCCCAGATGACTTTCCTCAAGGGCTACGCCGATTTCAGTTTGCCGCTGGCCTTTGCTTTTGGCTACGCCTTCGGTGACAGTTTGACCAGTGGCCAAAGCGCTCAGGTCAAGGCCACGGACGTTGTGTCCGACAGTTGGCTTGGCCAGTTTGGCCAGTATGAGGCTGACAACGGTTTCAACCAGAAGATGGCCGGCCCGGTGGCGATCTCTGACGTGACCTTGGGGGACTTACTGCCGCCGGATACGCCGGGGATGACCTACAGCGACTCGGTCAACGTTTCCGATCCTTTGTGGGGGTCGATCACGCCCCAGCTGAAGTTGGCGATGGACAACACGACCTCCAATGGAATTTGGAAGAAAACCGCTGGCCTGGTCCGCAACGGCATCAACACCGGCATCACGAATTTGGACGGCCAGTCACCGTTGGCTGACGAGGGCATCACCAACACCATTAGTTTTACCGCCTTGCCGATTAGCTCTGAGAACGGGATTTGGCAGCAGCTGACGACCATGACCGATCAGAAGACGGTCGAGTGGCAAGACGATTTGGCGATCGTGGTGGGTAGTTGGTTGCTCTATTTCGACGCTCCCAAGCTGAACTCGCTGACGCCGACTGGGATCGTCCAAGAGGGCGGCCAGTACCGGACTTTCTGCACGGTCGTGACGACGGCTCTGGCGGCGGCCGGTGAGATGCTCGGCGGTGGCGGTTTGCCGAACCCAGCCGACGTTTTCGCGGTGGCTGATCTGTTGAACGAGGCCTTGGCGGCGCCCCAGGTGCCACCGGAGGCCGTGGCCCCGCTGACGCTGTTGGCTGATTGGATTGAGCGCTTCGGCCAGGCTTTGGCTGATAACGATTACGGCGCTCTGACCGATTTGATCGCTCAGCAGGCGGCGGTTGAAGCCGCCCTGGGGACTTTGCAAATTGTTCTGACTACGACTTGCCAGGGTGGTAACGACGCCATCCCACCGGCACCGCCGGTGGTGACGGCGCCGACTGATGGCTCGACGGTCGACTTGCTGACCGAAGTGGCGGGGTCCACGGAAGGCGGTGCGACTGTCACCGTGATTCGTTCGACGGACCTCAGCGGCGGCGGTCCGTCGACCGCAGAGGCCTATCCCGTCTGCTGGGTCCGGGCGGCCGATGACGGTTCGTGGAGTTGTCCCGTGGCTGATGTCAACCGGCCGGGGCCAGGCCAATACGACTTGCTGGCGGTGGCTACGGACGCAGCCGGTAACGAGTCACAGCCGACGACGGTCCGGGTGACGGTGGAGGGCTCAGCGGTCGCTGCCCCGGTCATTACCGAACCGGCCGACGAAGCCGTTCTGACGACGAGCCAGCCGACCATCGCCGGTACGGCCGCTGCTGGTGTCAGCGTGCGTGTGTCGGTGGATCTCAACACCGTCTGTTTGGCCGCCGTCGATGCCGACGGTGACTGGACCTGTCAACTCGACCAGCCGCTGAGCCAGGGTTCGCATTCGATTACCGCGGTCGCGGTCGATGGTGCGATCGAGTCGGCCAGTACGGTCATCGGCGTGGTCGTCGACTCCGAGGTGGCGCTGTCGGTTGACGCCAGTGATCCGGCCCGACTGGTCGTGACGACTGATCCAGGGTCGGTTGTGGCCGGCCAGATGAAAGCCACCGATGGTGCCGCCGCCTCGATGGTGACGATCTGTTCGGGGATGGCCGATACCGCCGGCCAGTTCCTCTGCCAGCCCAGTGTTACCTTGTCAGCGGGCGATCAGGTGGTCTTTGGGGTCCGGGACCCAGCCGGTAATATCGCTACCACAACCGTCA
>JAISGZ010000180.1 GCA_031262845.1 Propionibacteriaceae bacterium
AGGCCGACCTGGTCGCTCACCTGGGACCGATCCCGGCTGGTATCGAGGTTGATTTTTTGAACCAGGATCGCTGGACGACGACTGGCTCCGACCGAGTTGAATACATCGCCAATGGCAATTTCGACATGGTCACGATGCGGGCCGTTTTCCGGGCTGACTTGCCGAGTTTGCGTTGGTTCCAATTGGCCTCGGCCGGTCATGACTACATGATCGACGACTTCCCATCCCACCTCGGCCTGCTCAACGCGGCTGGCGTTCACGACACCGGGACGGCTGAATTAGCGCTGACCTTGGCGTTGTCCCATCTCAACGGCCTGGGCCAATATCACCGTGATTGGTCTGAGGGTCGGTTTGAGCCCCGTTACGGTCGAACCTTGGCCGATCGGCGGGTGCTCCTGGTCGGTTACGGCCACATTGGCCAGGCCATCGAACAGCGGTTGGCGGGCTTCGAAATCGCCTCGCTGACACGGGTGGCACAACGGCGACGAGACGACCCGCTGGTCCATCCGGTAACGGATTTGATGGCCTTACTGCCGACCGCCGACGTGGTGTTCATGACCTTGCCAGCCACGCCGGACACCTACCATCTATTCGACGGCGCGGCCTTGGCTCAGCTCCCCGATGGTGCCCTGATCGTCAACGTCGGCCGGGGCAACACGATCGACACCGAAGCCTTGCTGACCCAGTTGGGCCGGATCGAGGCGGCCGTCGATGTCACCGACCCGGAGCCGTTGCCAGCCGGACATCCGTTGTGGGGACGCCCCGACGTCACCTGGACACCCCACGTCGGCGGACACTCAGGGGCTTTTTTCAGCCGCTACGATCGCTTATTGCGCCAACAGTTAGCACGTTTGGCGGCCGGCCAAGAGCCGCTCAACATCGTAAGGTATCCCGCATGACCGATTGTTTGTTCTGCCGGATCGTCGCTGGTGACATCCCATCGCGCCAGTTGTGGTCCGATGATCGGGCGATCGCTTTTCTCGATCTCAACCCCTGGCAGTTGGGGCACAGTTTGGTGATTCCACGCCGGCACGTCGTCGACGGCCGCCAGGACACCGAGGCCTGGCGTGAGGTGGCGGCCGGTTTGACCGCCGTGGCCCAGCTGGTCCAAGACCGCCTCGGTGCCAGTGGTGTCAACTTCTTAGCCAACAGCGGCGCCGTCGCCGGCCAAGAAGTCTTCCATTTCCACGTTCACGTCATCCCACGCTACGACGACAACCCCGGTATGGCCGGCCTTTCCCGGCGTGACCCCCAAGCGGCGGCTGATTTGGATGGCTTGGCCGCCCGGCTGAGCGGTTAACCCATGGCCAACCCTGTGATCTTGCCCTTGCCCGCGGTCTGTCAACGCTGGTTCGGCCGTTCGACCGTGCGCTGCCCAGCGCTCTTGCTCGGCTTCGTCGAAATCCTGCCGGTCTTTCTCATCTCCTACCTGGTGGCGCCGTTCGTCATCGAATCCGGCACGCTGACACCATGGGAGCCGAACTACTGTGACCTCTTGATCTATCGCCTAGCGGTGGCCGATATGTTCCAGGGCCTCGACATCTACGACACCGTCTCCCCGGTTTACGGCCTCAAGTTCATCTACCCACCGTTCGCCGCCATCATCATGTCGCCGCTGAAATTCGGTACCGAACTAGCCTGGTCACTGATCTGGACCTGGCTCAACGCCTGGGCCCTGATTGTCATCCTGCGCCGCTGTGGCTTGCCCCGTGGCTGGCGGTTGGCGGCTTTGGCGATGGTCGTGACGGTGGCCTTCGAGCCGATTCGGACCACCTTGGGCTACGGCCAAGTCAATACTTTGCTGATGGCCCTGGTCATCCTCGATCTTCTGCCCGGCCGCCGGCCGCGCTGGCTGCCCCGGGGCTGTTTGATCGGATTGGCCGCGGCCATCAAATTGACGCCCCTGTTGTTCGCCGTTTTCCTGTTCTTGGTCGGCGCCCGGCGGGCCGCCATTTGGGCGGTCGGAACTTTCGCCGGCGCCAGCCTGGTGGGAACGATCTTCCTCCCACAATCGACCTGGCGTTTCATCACAGATGTCAGCCACGGTGATTTCAACACCGGCGAACCTTGGACGGCCAGCAACCAGTCGTGGACTGGGGTCATCATGCGACTGGGCGGTGAGAACGCCGAAAACTCGGCTGGCCTACTCGCTCTGGGGCTCGTGATCGGCCTGGTGGCGGCGGGTTTAGCGACCGTCTTGGCGGCGGTCCTGTGGCGTTACGGGGAGCGTCTGATCCCGATCGGCTTGGTCGGTTTGGGAACCTGTCTGGCGTCGCCACTGTCGTGGACCCACCATCACGTCTGGGCTCTGATCATCCTCATCGGACTGGTCATGGGCACTCGACTGACCCGCTGGAGTCAGGTCGCTTTGGGTGCTTGGACGCTGTGGATCGCCTTCTGCCCGACGCTGGCTTTCCTCCAATACGGCGGCGGGGAACTCGATTTCACGCTCGTCGAACGAGTCATCGTCAATCTCGAACCAATTGTCGGCACGGCCATCATCGTGGCCATGGTGGTGGAAGCTTGGCACGATGGGCTGTTCCGGCGGCCGCTGGCGAGTTGGCTGGTGCCGGAGCCAGGCGCCCCGGCCCTGGGCGAACCGGTGCCCGCCGCTGACGCCGACTCAGACCTGGCGATCACGAGTTCAGACCTGGTTACGGCTGGCAGCGCCGAAACCGCGGCCAGCGTGACGGATGATGTCGGTGAATTGGCGGTGGCCAGAAAAACTCGGGCATCCTCTTCGCATTCGGCCTGAAACCTGGTCGGTTGGGAATCCGCCCCAGATCCGATGGCGCAGTCTAAAACCGCCGCTGCCAACAGGCGGTGTGCCAGTGTCGCCGGTCGTCAATCGCCGACTGAGCCTGACTGGGAGGTCGGTCCGGCCACACCACCAAGTGCGCTGTGGCGGGCTGAATGACGTGGTCACAACCGGGGCAGCGGTAAGTCTTGCGCGCCTGCGTGGCCGACATCGGCCGGACGAACCACCAGCCGTCACGTTTCTCGTCCCGCCGCGGACCGGCCAAACGCAACGGCCGCGGTGGCGCTAGATGTTTTGACGGCCGCCGTTTCACCGGTTGAGGTCGTCCAAAGTGGTCGTGGCCTGTTGCAACAGGGCTTCGATCGACGCTATCTGGCCCCGAATATTGTCCTGGCGACGTTGATCCCCGGCTGCTTCGGCCCGCCCCAGGTCAGCCTTCAACTTGTCCAATTTGTTCGAGAACAAGGACACCGTGCCCTGGGCGTTAGCCCGGGTCTGGGGGTCGGTCCGGGCCCACTCGCGCCGGTTGGCCTCGTCGATCGCCGCTTCCAAGGACCGGACCCGGTTGTCGATGGTCCGCATCTGTTCCCGCGGCACCCGACCGAGTTCGTTGAACTGGCCGATGAACTCACGCCAGGCGGTCCGGGCCGCCGCCACATCGGTGACCGGCAAAATCGTCTGTTCGGCTTGGTCGAGCAAGGCGATTATGGCTTGGAGATTGGCGTTGAACTCTTCGTCCTGTTGAGCGAAAACCTCGCTTCGTCGGTTGAAGAAACGGTCCTGGATAGCCCGGAACTTCGTCCACAGTTCTTCGTCAACCGCCCGGGCGGCCGATCCAGCGGCCTTCCAGCGGTCCATCAGTCCCCGGAAAGCGGCTGCGGTGGTTTTCCAATCGGTGGAATCGGCCAAGCTTTCGGCTTCCGCCAGAATCGCTTCTTTGGCTTCTTGAGCGGCTTCGTGTTGTTCGTTGAGGGCGGCGAAGTGGGCTTTCCGGCGGCGGGTGTAACTGGTTCGGGCGGTCGAGAAGCGATGCCACAGTTCGTCGTCACTGGTCCGGTCGAGCCGGGGAAGGCCCTTCCATTCGTCGAGCATCTCCCGGAACTTGACGACGCCACCGCGCCAGTCGTTGCTCTGAGCCAGCTTTTCGGCCTGCTCGGCCATGGCCGTTTTCTGGGCGCGGGCTTCTTCGAGCAAGCGGGCCTTTTCGGCTCGGCGTTCTGCCACCGTGGCGTCGATGATGGGCGTCAACTCGTCCAGTTGGGCGGCTAATCCGGCCAGATCACCGACGGCGTTGGCTTCGGCGATGGCGGCTTTGCGGCTGGCGATCGCTTTCCGGGCCTCGTCCGGGCTGAG
>JAISGZ010000191.1 GCA_031262845.1 Propionibacteriaceae bacterium
ATTTTTCGAAACGCCCGGGGGACCCGTAGTTTCCATCCTGAAGTGGCGGGCTAGCGACGGACAGCGGGGACTGTCAGTGTCTCTTCCTAATCTGCTCTTATGACGAATTCGTGGGGCTCCGGTCGGCGGTGGTCGGCTGAGCCAGACGACAGCCACCGGGGAGTGGGAGACAGGACACGATGGCATTTTTCGGCCGAGCCGACGTTGGCTGCTGCCTGGGCGGAGGGGAGTAGACGTGTCGCTGACGCATGAGGTGACCGATTATCGCGGTGAGATCATCGACCGCACGCCGCCCCAGGATTTAGCGGCCGAACAGTCGGTCCTGGGCGCGATGCTGATGAGTAAAGACGCCATCGCCAACGTCTTGGAGCTGGTCCGGGGAGTCGATTTCTACAAGCCGGCCCACGAACTGATTTTCGACACCATCCTCCATCTCTACGGTCTGGGCGAGCCGGCCGATCCGATTACGGTGGCCGCCGAGTTGACCCGGCGCGGTGAGATCAGCCGGGTCGGCGGGCCGATCTATCTCCACGATTTGCTGAGTTCGGTCGCGATCGCCGCCAACGCCACCTATTACGCCGAGATCGTGCGTGAGAAGGCGATCTTGCGGCGGTTGGTCGAAGCCTCGATCAAGATCGCCCAGTTGGGCTACCAGGCCCAGGGTGATGTCGATGACATCGTCGACCTGGCCCAGCAGACGGTCTACGAGGTCAACGACCATTCCCTGTCCGAGGACTACAAGCCGCTGTCGGACCTGCTCCAACCGGCCTGGGACGAAATGGAGCAGTTGTCGTTCCACGGCGGCCAGCTGGCCGGGGTGCCGACCGGTTTCGCCGACCTCGACAAGCTGACCAATGGTTTCCACAGTGGCCAGATGATTATCGTGGCGGCTCGCCCGGCGGTTGGTAAGTCAACCCTGACGCTCGACTTCGCGCGCGCCGCCGCGATTGAAAACCAGCAAGCCACGGCCATCTTCTCGCTCGAAATGAGTTCGATGGAGATCATGATGCGGTTGCTCTCGGCCGAGTCCGGCGTGGCCCTGCAATCGATCCGAACCGGGGCCCTGGACGGTGATTGGGACCGGCTGTCGGCGGTCTCCAGCCGCCTGTCGGGGGCGCCCTTGTTCATCGACGACTCGCCCAACCTGACGATGATGGAAATCCGGGCCAAAGCCCGCCGCCTCAAGCAGCGCCACGACCTGAAATTCGTCATCATCGACTACATCCAGTTGATGAGTTCCGGCAAACGGGTTGAATCGCGTCAGGTCGAGGTGTCGGAGTTCTCGCGCCAGATCAAACTCCTGGCCAAGGAACTCGGTATCCCGGTCATCGCCATCTCGCAGCTCAACCGTTCGCCCGACGCCCGGACCGACAAGCGGCCGATGTTGTCCGACCTGCGCGAGTCGGGCTCGCTCGAACAAGACGCCGACATCGTCGTCTTGTTGCATCGCGACGACGTCTACCAACCCGATCCGGCCCTGCGTGACTACATGGCCGACCTGATCGTGGCCAAACACCGCAACGGTGCCACCCGCAACATTAGGCTCGTCTTCCAAGGTCACCTATCGCGCTTCACCAACAACCCCGATGACGCCTACGCCTCGGTGCCTGAGCCGCCCGCCTAAGTTGCGGAACGGAACCGCCACAAACTGCGGAACGAATCTCTCCTTTTTTGCGGAACAAAATCGCCCTAAATTGCGGAACGAATCCGCCCTAAAATGCCGAACGGGCTAGTCGGAGCCATGTCGTCCGGAGGTGCAAGGGTGGTCATGAGCGGCTCAGTGGCCGGGCCTTGGCGGGGCGGGCACGGTTGCCTGTGGTAATGTGATATCACATTATTTCGAAAGGGAGGACACTGGCGAGCGGTGTCAGCCCTCAGCCCAGGAGGTGCGTCATGTCGACCCCCCAAGTCATGTCAACTAATTCCACGGCGGCGGGGCCGAATTATCAGCTGGCCAGTCCGGCGGTCAAGGAACGGCCGGCGCCGTCGATCAATGGCATCGTCGGGTTCTTCTTGTTGCTCATACTGTTCGTTGTCAGCATCGTGGTGACGATTTATGGTGCCATTCTGGCTGATAGTGGTGACGGCGGCGTGGGCGAGATCATCGGGGGGATCGTGTTGCTGACTTTCTCCATCATCATGACGACGGCTTTCACGATCGTGTCGCCTGGTGACACCAAGGTCTTGCAGTTCCTCGGGAAATACGTCGGCACGGTTCGCCAAGACGGTGTGCGCATGACCTACCCGTTGACGACTAAACGCAAGGTGTCGGTCAAGGTCCGCAACTTCGAAACCCGGGAATTGAAGGTCAACGACGCTGTCGGCAATCCGGTCAATATCGCCGCCATCGTCGTCTGGCAGGTCGCCGATACCGCTCAGTCGGTCTTCGCGGTCGAAAACTACGAGGAATTCGTCACCGTCCAATCCGAGGCCGCCCTCCGCCACATCGCCACCATTCACCCCTATGACAACGGTGAACCGGGGGAGCCGACCCTGCGCGGCTCGACCGACCTGGTGGCGGCCGAACTGGCGGCGGAAGTTGGCGAGCGGATCGCCATCGCCGGCCTGACGGTCATCGAGACCCGGATTTCGTCGCTGGCCTTCGCCCCCGAGATCGCTCAGGCGATGTTGCAGCGGCAACAGGCCGACGCTCTGCTGGCGGCCCGCAGCCGGATCGTCGAAGGGGCGGTGACGATGGTCGAATCGGCCTTGCAACGGCTGGAAGCCGACGGTGCGGTCCAACTCGACGATGAACGCCGGGCGGTCATGGTGTCGAACCTCTTGGTCGTGCTCTGTTCGGATTCGCGGGCCACACCCGTCGTCAACGCCGGCACCTTGTACCAGTGACCGGACGACGTCGGACCCAGCCGAGGCCGAATCGGCGTCGGTGCTCTCCGGACGGTCGACGGCTGAACCGATGGCCACCGCCTCAGGTTCAGTCGCCGACCGCTGCTGGTTCCGGTGTCCGATCCTGTTCGATTCAATCGACGGGACTGCGATGACCGATCAAACTCCCGTCGAGGCCGCCACTGGGGGGGCGGCCGACGCCTCCGATCCCGGCCCGACCGCTGCCGACCGCAGGCCCGCCGAAGCCCGCAAATCGGTTCTTCTCCGACTCCACCCAGCGGTCTATCAGGCCTTGTCACGCTGGGCTGCCGACGACTTTCGGTCGGTCAACGGGGAGATCGAATGGCTCCTGCGTCAGGCTCTCCAGCGGGCCGGTCGACTGCCGTCAAATGTGCCCTCACCGCGTCGTCCGGGCCGCCCGTCGAAGGGCTCTCAACCATCAAGTCAGGGTTGATGCGGATTCCTCAAGAAAGCTTGGTGGCCCGGAAAGCGGCTCTTAGGTTGGCCAACAGACCCGCGCCTGTGACCACACAGGCGGTTCCCCTGAAGGAGTCTGCTGGTGCGCTTGACGACAGTGAAACTGACGAAACGCCGGATGATCGGTTTGGCGGCGGCTGCCGTCGTGGCCGCCGGCGTCCCGATCATCACAACCTCGGCGGCTGATGCCGGCCAAATTCTGACCGCCACGACGGCGGTCAATGTCCGTTCTGGACCTGGAACCGGCTACTCCGTCCTGGGCGTCGTCTACTGGGGCGGCACGATCGAGGCCACCGGCGCCGACAGTGGTGGCTGGACGCCCGTTACTTATAGCGGCCGCTCGGCTTATGTCTCCAGTCAATACTTCAAAGGCGCCGCCAGCGGGTCGAACGCCGGCCAACAGAGCACCGGCCCGGCCGGTAACGCCACCACCACGGCCGCCCTCAACGTCCGCTCCGGCCCCGGCACCAGCTACGGCCGCTTGACGACCTTGCCCTACGGGGCCAGCGTCAGCTTGACCGGTGTGACCGACAACGGCTTCTTACAGATCGCCTATCAAGGTGGCACGGCCTGGGTGTCCGGTTCCTGGGTTAGCCAGTCCAGCGCGGCCGCCCCCGCCCCCGCCCCGGCTGCTCCACCGGCTGCTCCGGCAGCCCTGCCGGCCGTCACCGGCCAGCGCCAAACTGCCGCCGACCTCAATTTCCGCTCCGGCCCGGGGCTTAATCACGGCGTCATCCACGTCATCCCGAACGGCGCCACGATTGATGTCACGGGAGCCAGCCAGAACGGCTTCCTCCAAATTGTGCGGCAAAACCAGGCCGGTTGGGTGTCAGCCCAATACGTCAAGGACATCACCGCCGCCGCACCGACGCCGGCCCCCGTGCCCGCGGTTACCGGCCAGCTGTTCACGACCGACTATCTCAACGTCCGGACCCAAGCCAGCAGCCAAGGCAGCGTCGTCACGGTGCTGGCCAAGGGCTCCAAGGTTGACATCACCGGGGCCACCAGTGGCACCTGGCATCAGATCATCTACCAGGGTGCGGTGCGTTGGGTGGCCAGCGCCTACCTAGCGGCGACTGCCCCGGCGGCCGACCCGGTTCCGGCTCAGACGATGACACCGGCCCAAGCTCAAGCCAACGCCCGGCAACAGGTGGCGGCTCGCGGCTGGGGCGATGACCAGTTCCGCTGCCTGGTCGAACTGTGGAACAAAGAGTCGGGCTGGCGCATGAACGCCGAAAACCCCTACTCCGGCGCTTACGGCATCCCCCAAGCTCTGCCCGGCTCGAAGATGGCCTCGGCCGGCGCCGACTGGCGGACCAACGCCGCCACCCAGATCAGCTGGGGGCTGGGCTACATCAGCCAGCGCTACAGCACGCCCTGTGGAGCCTGGGGCTTCTTCCAAAGTAACAATTGGTACTGATCGCCGGTCGTTCTGAATCACAGCCCCGAACGAAAACGGATTTGTGGCTGATGAAGTGCGGCTTCCGGCTCCTTGGTGGTTGACGTCAAGCTCGACCCGTTGAGTGGCTGTTTGGCCACGTCATCGCTGACCGGAGTCACTGAACAGTGGCCATGAACCCCGATCGGCCGTCACCAAATCGGGTCGCCGAACCGGAACATCTGGGTGGGAATGGGTACCCAGTCCACATCGTTCATTAAGAGAGTGTCGGTACGCTCAACGAGGGAGAAAGCTGCCACCTCATCGTTCAGTCAAGCTGCTCGGCGGAAAATTAGGTCGAGTTGAGCCGAACTGTCTATACTGTCCCAGTTGTCTGGCGACTCGCTGTTGCCAGAACCCGAGTCGAGGAGTGAATTCGATGTCCGCTGTCTGCGACATTTGCCACAAGCACCCGAGCTTTGGTCACAATGTGCCCTGGTCGAAGAAGAAGACGCTGCGGCGTTGGAACCCGAATGTTCAGCGGGTCCGGGCCGTTGTCAACGGTACGCCGGTGCGGCTCCACGCCTGCACGGCTTGTATCAAGGCCGGCAAAGTCAGCCGCTGATCTTTCAGCCCACCTGGCCCGTCCCCTCGGGGGCGGGCTTTGTTGCGTTGGGGCGGTTGCGGCCGCCGACACTGCAAACCCGACGGTCTCATTCATCACTCCGGTCTGGAACTGGCCTGAAGACACAACTCGTCAATCTGCTTTGAGGCCACACCAATCCCTCAACAGCAATGCGCCATCGTCGGCTCGACACCCCTCTAATCCCCGATATCAGCCTCGGCCAACGACTCAATCCGTTGAACGTAGTCGGCCACCCCGGGATCGGTCAGTTCCGGGTCTTGGTCAAGTTGCCGCTGAGCCAAGTCGCGCGCCTGATCGATGATGTCGGCGTGTTCGAGCACGTTGAGTAGGCGCAAACTCGACGACCGGCCGGACTGATTGAGGCCGAGTACGTCACCTTCCCGGCGCTGCGCCAAATCGGCCTCGGCCAGTGCGAAACCATCGCGGGTTGAGGCCACCGTGTCGAGCCGCTGCCGGGCCGCTGAGTCGGGGGCGGCGGCGGTCAGGAACAGGCACAAGCCGGGATAACGGCCCCGGCCGATCCGGCCGCGCAGCTGATGTAGCTGGGAAACTCCGAAGCGATCAGCCTCCGTGATTACCATCATCGAGGCGTTGGCGACGTCGAGGCCGACTTCGATCACGCTGGTGGCGACGACGACGTCCAAGTTGCCGGCGCTGAAGGCTGACATCGTGGCATCTTTCTCGGCCGGCGCCAGCCGACCGTGGAGGAGACCGAGTTTCAGGCCCGCCAAGGGGCCGGTCTGAAGCCGCTCGAACAAGGCCGTCACGGCGGTCAACCAGTCGGGCATCGGCGGCGGCGGTGGCAGCGGGCCGGCCAGACCGGCTGACGGAACCGAAGCGGCGGCCTGATGGCGGGCTCGGGAACCGGCGCCGGACTCGGCGAGGTCGATCCGGGGCGCGACCACGTAAACCTGGCGGCCAGCCGCAACCTCCTCCTGCACCCGGGCCCAAACCCGATCAACCCAAGCCGGGTGGGCGTTGACATCAACCACGGTGGTCGTCACCTCGGCCCGGCCACTGGGCGACTGGGTCAGGGTCACCAAGTCGAGATCGCCGAACATCGTCAAGGCGACCGAGCGGGGGATCGGCGTCGCAGTCATGACGAGCAGATGAGGCGGCAAGGAGCCCGGCCGACCGGTCAGGGCTTGGCGCTGTTCAACCCCGAACCGGTGTTGCTCATCGATAACCACCAAGCCGAGGTCGGCGAACTCGATACCGTCGGCCAAGACGGCGTGCGTGCCGACGATCAGACCGGCCTGACCGGATCGAATTTGAGCCCGGATATCGGCCCGTTGAGCGGCGGTCGCCGACCCCGTGACGAGGACGATCTCGGTAGCTGAGGCCGGACCGGTCAGCGGTCCGTGACCGAGATCGCCCAACAAGCTGGTCAGAGTCCGGAAATGTTGCTGGGCCAAGACCTCGGTCGGCGCCAGCAAAACCGCCTGACCACCGGCGTCAACGACCTGGATCATGGCCCGCAACGCCACCACGGTCTTACCCGAGCCGACCTCACCTTGTAGCAGGCGCCGCATCGGCTGGGGTCGGGCCAGATCGGCGGCCAGCTGTTGGCCGATGGCGATTTGCTGATCGGTCAGGGGAAAGGGCAGCCGTTGATCGAAGGCGGCGGCCAAGCCGTCCGGTCGAGGCGGCCGGGGGACGGCCGTTTGCCGGGACCGGTCGGCCCGCCGGTAGGCCATCGTGGCTTGGACGGCGAAAGCCTCGTCGAATAGCAGCCGCTCCAAGCCCCGATCATGTTCGGCCAACGAGGCCGGATGGTGGACGGCTTTAAAAGCCGCCTCCCAGTCCATCAAGTCGGCCGCTTGACGCAGCCAAGCCGGCAGCGGATCGTCCAACCCGGCGATCGCCGTCAGCGCCAGATCGATACAGGCGGCGATCGTCCAAGTTGGCAATTTGGCGGTCTGCCGGTAGAGCCCGATGAACGAGGCCCGGCTGGTCTGTTCGGCCATCAGCTGGCTTTTCTGGCTACCGACGAAGCCATCCGGTGTGATCATGACAAAGGCCGGGTGAGCCAGTTGGGGCAAACCCCGAAACCAGCTGAGCTTACCGGCGAAAATCCCGCGCTCCGAGCGGGACAACAGGCCTTGCCAATAGCGAATGAGATGGGGGCCACCGAAGAAGGTCGCGGTCAGCGCGCCGGAACCGTCGTTCAACTGGACTTCGAGCCGTTGGCGGGGAGCTTGGCCGTGTAACTGGACGGACGCCACCTGGGCCACGAGAGCGACATAGTCGTCGGGTTCGGCGGCTTCGCTGAGCAGGCGACCGATGTCGGTCACCTCGGTCCCAGCCATCAGATGACGCGGCAGATGGTGGAGCAGATCGCCGACCGTCAGCAGGTCGAGTTGGCGGAACGGCTTGGCGGTCTTGGCGCCGACCAATTGGTCGAGCGGCTGGGCCAGGGCTCGGCTGGCCGCTGTCCGCCACGACTGGTTAACCATGCCCTCAGCTTAGGAGTCGGCGCCGACACTCGGACTTCGTCACGCGGTGGAGGGACGAAAGAAGCGGCAGAAATAAAGCGGTGGAGGGAATCAAGAGGTGGAGGGACTCAAGATAAAGACTCAAGAAACCGAAAGAACAGTGGACCGCCGAGGTCAGCCCCAAGGAACGTCGACCGAACCCCGGCGATCCGCTGTCGACTAGAAAATCGTCCAGCCGGTCGTATCCGGCAGGCTGAAGCCAAAGATCTGACTGAAGAATTCCATGACTTCGATAATCAACGTCAGAACGCCATTGAGGATTTGTTGCCAAACTTCCATGGTGAAGACACCTCCTCTCAAGGACTCAACAGTGAGCTGGGAAAACGCGGAAAGAGGAGACCTAGGCGACGACTAGTTAGGGAAAGGGCGACAACCAGAGCGAGACGAAGTAGTTGAGTCCGTCAAGCTGCTGGAACCAGGTGAAGATGAAGACGATGATGATACGGATCGTGATGACCTCAGGCGGCTCGGTCGGTGGCACATCCGATGACGGGTCGGGGTCAGTCGACGGGGCGACCGTGCCGGTCGGGTTCGGGTTGGGAGTGGCCCCAGGCGTACCCGGCTGAGAACTGCCACCACCGGTGGATGAGTTGTCGTCGCCACCGCTGGACTGAGTGCCGGACAGGTCGACCAAGTCGAGTTGCGTGGTGACGGTGGCGGTGAAGGTCTTGACGACCGTGGCGGTGCCGATGATGTTGGTTTGAACCGGTTCGTACCAGTCGTTGGCCACCCGCTCCTGGACCAGCGCGATGATCTTTTCGGTCAGTTCATCGGCCAGATTGGGATACATCTCCAACGGCGCTTGAGCGGCTTTGGTGAATTCGGTCTCGCCGATCAACCGGTCGGGATACAACACCGCGTAGAGCCCGGCCCGTTCGGGTGGCGAACCCATGTTTTTGTGTTCCCATTCATTCAGCGATTCACTGATGCCGTCGATGAAGCCCATGGCCATGGGCCGGAAAGCCTTCCGCAGTTGATCCATGCTGCGCTCAGTGAAAACTGACAGTAAGTCGTCGTAGTTGAAAGCCTCATCAAAGGCCTGGTCGAGGGCTTCGGTCAGACCAATCGTGTCAAGGTCGGCGATGGTGCTGGCATCAACCGTGTCCCGCCAATCAAACTGACTGAAGTTGACCGGCACTTCGGTCGCCTGACCGGACAGGTTGGTCAGTTCCGAACTGAGGTCTTGATCGACGTCCTCGAGGTCGACGGTGACACTGTGGCCGGCCGTCAGGCCATCGACCGTGTAACCGAAGTTGAACGGCACTGAAGCGGTCCCGAGGCCCTTTTCGATTTGCTGCGTGAACACGGTGTTGGCGGCCACTTGGTAAATCTGTTGAGTCTCCAAGTTGAACAAATCCTGCTCGGCCAGCACGGTCTCAATCGAACGATTGATTTCGTTGGTCACGAGCGGGAAATCCTTCATCGTATTGTCGATCCGGCCGGCATTTTTGACTGTTAGTGGTTCGTGCCCGTTGGGAGTGTCAGGATTCCGATTGTCATCCGGCACGATCTCGCCGGTATCCATGTCGAGGGCGTAGTGGCCCCAGTAGTACTGGATGTGGTCGTTCACGCCATAGGTAGCGACGCTGAAGGTCAGGGTCGGCATCAGATCGAATAAGTCTTGGCTGGTGAAGAACTCGACGTCGTCGTCGAAGTCAATTTCGACGTCCTTGGTTTCGAGGGTGAATTGACCGACCGCATCACCAACGACCGCGCCTTCAGTCCAGTCGCTGTCGTTGGTCAGGCTGACGGTCCCCAAGGTGCCATCCAAGGTGGTTTCGGCGTCGACCACGACCGCGTTCGAGGGGTCGAGGCCGTGTTCGGTCAGAGCTTCGGCGTTGGCCTCGGTCCAGCCCAAGGGGCCGCCGATCTGATCGAGATTCCCCAGAGCCGGTTGGCCGACTGGGGCGATGACGGGAGCCGCTTGAGCGGGAACTGAGATGGCCGCGGAGCCAATCACCAGAGCTAGCCCAAGGCTGCCACCGGTCACGAGAGCGCCGAGTTTTGGCATCGGAACCTGCGCTTTCCGAGATGGAGGTCAAGGAGACAACGACCGTCAGACTGGAGGTCTCAGTCGAAGATAGAAAGGAGTGTACGTGCCGCGCGGCGATATTCAAGATTTGATTAATAAATCTTCGAAGTCTTTACAACTGCGGAATCGCCAAGCTGACGGAGTTGGCCAGCATCAGCCGAATCATGTTCTCCAGCAGCGTCATGATCATAGACATCGGCACAAACAATTGGTCGTTGCCGGCCGCCGACACGAGGCCGGACGGCGTCGGTGACGAAGGGGCGAGGTCAGCGGTTGGGGTCGGTTGAGCCTCAACCGTCGGTGGCAGAGCCAAGTCGGTCTCGTCGGCGGCCGCTGAGACCGCGGCCGCGGCGGCATTGGGGCAGAGGCCATCGAGTTGGCTCCGGAAGTCAGTCCAGTGGTCCATCATGATGTCGTGGTTCTCTGCCACCGGCGCCAGCTTCTTGAGTTTGAGCTTGACTGCGGCGGAGTTCCAATCGTCGAAGAAAGAGGCTAAATCTTTGCCGGCGCTGCGGATCGACTTGGGCCAGTCCGATTGCTTCAGGGCTGCGAACCCCTGGATGAAAACCGTGGTCTGGGAAGTCATGGTCGTTGGGTCCAGACCGGCCGCGATGGCGCTGGGTGACATCGCCGTCAGGTTGTCACCGGCCGCCACCATCGGTGACCGCCACTGTTCCCAGGCCGAGCAGAAACCACTGGTCACAGACGGGCCGGTCGTGAACGAAGGCTCAGGCTCGGGTTCCGGCTCCGGCGCCAAGGTCGGCGCGGCGGCCGTGCTGTTGGGGCAGGTGGTCGCCAACAGGTCGACCAACTCGGTCACTTGGGCGACCAGGTCCGAGCGTCGATCGTTGAGATTGAGGCGCTTGAGACGACGGTCTTTGCCGCTCTTGAGGGCGGTCTGCCAATCGGTCATGGCCTCGGTCAGGTCCGGGCCGATCGGTTTGAAGGTTTTGGGCCAGCCGACAGTCGTGAAATCGGTCAGCGCCGAGGCCATGATGGCCGGTGCCCAACGCAGCGTCGTCAGGTCGGAGGCCTCAGTCATCTCGGCTCGAGCTTGGCTGAGTTGCTGGTACCACTGGCCGTTGGTTTGACAGAAAGCGGCCAGCGCCTTGGGCACGGTGGCGACCGGCTGGCTGGAAGCGGTCGGACTGGGAGCGGTCGTCGTCGGACTCGGCTCGGGCTCGGGACTGGCCGAAGTGGCGGGACTGGCGCTGGGTCGGGTCGGTATCCGGCTGGGATCCAACGGCGCCAGCGACAAGGCTTGGAGATGCTCGATCGACCCCGGCGTGAAGGTCTTGGTGACGGTGGCGGTGCCCGTCAGGTTGGCCCGCACCGGTGTGTACCACTTACTGCTGACTCGCTCGCGAACAATTTTCACGATCTTGGCGGTCGTATCGGCCACCAGGTTGGGATACATCACCTGGCTGGCCTGTTTCGAGTTCGGGAAGCTGGTGATTCCCTGGAGCTGATCCATCCGCAAGACGATGTACCACTCGGGGTGGCTGGCCGGCCCGGGTAGACGTTTTTCCGACCACTTGGCAATCGACTGGCTGAAGCCGTTGACGAAGCCGGTCACCATTTCGTGAATATCCTCAGTCAGTTGGGCGTCCGTCCGCTGATTGATGGTCGTGACCAGCCGGTCGTAGTCGAAGGCCTGGGCGAAAGCTTGGTCGAAGGCACTGGCGACCGGGCTGCCCGCCAGGGTTTGCTCGGTTTCGGCGCTGACGGCGTTACGCCAGTCGAACTCGGTGAAACTGAACGGTACGGCGGTCGTTTGGCCGTCTAAGTCGGCTAACCATGAGCCCGGTTGGCTGATCAGATCGGTCGAGTCGAGGCTGATCGTTTGGCCGGCGGCGTCGGCCGAGGGTTGATAGGCGAAGGCGTAGGGCACGGCGGCCGAGCCGAGATTGAAGTTGGCCCGGTCGGCGTAAGCGGCGGCGTAACCACGGTAGATGCGCTGGGTTTCTTCGTTGAGTTGAGCCGCGCCGGGGGTGACCAAGGTGGCCAGTGACTGGCTGACCATGGTGTTGAGGGTGGCGTCGGTCATGATCTCGTCATCCAGCCGGGAGGAGTTGGAAACGGTCAACCGGTCGTGCCCATTGGGCGGCGTATTGGTCCGTTTGTCGTCGTTGTCGACCCGTCCGGTGGCCATGTCGAGGGCGTAGTGGCCCCAGTATTGAAGCCGGTTGTTGGAGATGTTGAAAGTGGCCACGGTGAAGGTCAGGGTCGGCATCAGGTTGAGCAGGTCGCTCTGGGTGAAGAAGGCATAGTCCGTCGCCAGAGCGACATCGACGTCGGTCGCTCGGAAGTTGACCTGACCGGTGGCGTCGCCCGTGATGAGGCCGGATTGCCAGCTGGCGGGCAATTTGATGGTGGCGCTGGGGCCTTGGAGGGTGCTGCTGGCGGTGACCGAACGGACGCTGGTGGGGTCGAGTAGGCGGTCCTCCAGGGCGGCGGCGTTGGCGTTGACCCAGCCGGTCAGACCACCGACTTGGGTCCAGCGTCCGGGGGTGGCGTCCAGCCAGTTGTCCGCCGTATCGGCTTGGGCGGTCGGTGAGATGGTCGTGAGGGTGACGGCCAGGGCTAAAGCCAATCCAGCCAGGGAGGCTACGTGTCTGCGTCGAGACATAAATGAACCTTCACTTCTCAGAAGAAGACAGAACGTGGAGGAGGCCTGTCATCCGGTGTCACCACGGTCGTCGACCGATTCGGCCGCAGTCGCGATCGGTGCTAGTCCGATGGCTTTCGTTGTCACCGGGCCGAGCCGGTGGCAGGTCAAGTCGACCTAGCTGGTGTCAGGTGTTTTGCCAAACTGGAGGTCTGGGTAGAACGATTTTCAGTCTAATGACGACCATGAGTTTTTCAAGGTTTGGTCAATTTTTCTCATGGTCCCTAGCGACGCCCGGCAAGTAAGGTGTCGTCACTTGTCAGAGCCGTTTGATGAGAGTTTTTCAAAAACTGATCGGACGATTTACCGACGTTATTAAAGGCTGAATTGGGACCATCGAAATCAGGCCGACCGGCGCCCGATCAAACCAGCGACCGATCGGTCAGACCGGAGGCAGCGTCAAAGTGGGGGCGGCGGCCGATGGGGTGCGAATCAGAGCTGACGGCCGGGCCGGGGTTGACCAGCCGGGGGTTAGAAGCGATATTTCGCGATCGGGTCGCGGCCGAAGTCGAAGCGCCGGGCCGACAAGGCGCTGGCGGTGATGCGGACGAAAACCAGTTTGGCGGTCGGGACCCAGGGCCGCAGCGGCAGAGCTTCGGCTCGAGCCAGTTCGGCGTTGTCGTTGATGACGGCGGCTAGACCCCGTAAGACGACGGAATAGCCGTGGTCGATCTCCCAAGTGTCGACCTCGAAGGTGACGGGCCGATTTTGGGTCAGGCCATTTAATTTGGTGCCGGTGGCGGTCCGGATGACGAGCGACTCACCGTCGACCACGTAATTCACCGGAAACAACTCAATTTGGCCCTCGACGATCACCGCTAAACGACCAATGTGTTGTCCGGCCAACAAGTCCCAGGCCCGGTCTTGACTGAGGATGGTGACCGGAGAGTCAAGCTGATTCATGCCGCCATCATAATCACCGGCTGAAGGCAAGAAAACAGTTGAAATTGACGGTTTTAGAGTTCCCTAAATGAACTAATAAGCAAGTCATCGGGAAAGGCCTCAGCCTGGGAAAGTCAGGGCGATCCGGCTGTCGTCTGGACAGCTCATGACACGGTGGCGGTCAGGCGTCGGAGACGACGGTGGAGCTGGGCTCAGTTGCCATCGGAGACGACTTTGGTGGTGAGTCCAGTCACCAGCAGTGGCCGCCTAAGCTGGAGCCATGACCAGGATTGTGGCTGGCCGCTGGGCTTCACGGCGTTTGACGACGCTGGCCGGATCGTCGACCCGGCCGACCAGCGAGCGGGTGCGGGAAGCGGTCTTCAACCACCTGGCGGTGCGGCTGGGCCGAGGGGCGGTGGCACCGGCCGAACAATTGGCCGGGGTCAGCCTGATCGACCTCTTCGCCGGCTCGGGGGCGATCGGTTTCGAAGCCGCTTCACGCGGCGCTGATCCCGTGGCTTGGGTTGAACGCCAGCCGGCCGCGGCCCGCGTCATCGAACAGAACAAGCGCCAGTTGGGGGCTTCGGGACGGCTCTACCGAGCCGAGGTCGGCCACTTCGTCCGGACGGCGGCGGCCCAGCCTTTTACCGTTGTCTGGCTCGACCCGCCCTATAGCCTGCCGACCGCCGAGGTCGACCAGTTGGTGACCGCTCTGCGCCACCACGGTTGGCTGGCCGAGGCCGGTTTGCTGGTCCTGGAGCGGTCACGGTCAGCGGTCAGGCCCGACTTGAGCAATTTCACCGACACGTGGTCACGCGACTACGGTGACACTTGTGTCTACAGCGCCAGGTGAGGGTGACCACCCGTGACAGCAGTCGTCGGCGGATCGTTCGATCCGTTCACTATCGGCCACGATGACCTGGTGCGCCGGGCGGTCAGGCTATTCGGCCAGGTCGTCGTCGGCGTCGGCATCAATTCGGCCAAGGACTATCTGTTGACGCTGGACGAACGGGTGAACTTGACCCGGGCCAGTTTGGCGGATTTGCCAAGTGTGCGGGTCGAGTTGATGCCGGGTTTGTTAGCCGACTTTTGTCGTCAACACGGCGCTCGGACGATCGTCAAAGGCGCCCGCAGCGGCTCGGATTTCGATGTCGAGGTGGCTCTGGCCCAGATGAACGCCTCCTACGACGACTTGGAGACGGTGATCTTGCCGTCCCGGCCGGCCTGGGGCTTCATCTCCTCGACCCTGGTGCGGCAAGCCGCCCGAGGTGGGGCCGATATCAGCCAGTACGTGCCACCAGCCGTGGCCAACTACTGGCGGCAGCGGCCCAACCCCCAACCGTCGTCAACCGTTGAGCAGTGAAGGAGTTGTCATGGCCAACGAAACACCCACCGAAGCCCGGTTGCAGGAACTGCGGCAAATTGTGGTCGGCGCCCGCTCGGTGCCGATGTCAGCCTCGTGCATGGTCAACCGGGACGAGATCGTGGCGGCGATTGATCGGATCGCCCAGGGTCTGACGGCCGATTTCCAGTCCTACGCCCTCCACACCAGCAGCGACCAGGCCCGGGCGGCGGAAATCATCAACCAAGCCCGCCAGGAAGCCAACCGCATCATCTCCCAGACCGAAATCGTTCGCCAAGCCGAGGTTCAAGCGGCCCAGATCGTGGCCCGGGCCCGAGCCGAGTCGGAAGAGCTACTGGTCGAAGCCGATCGCTACGTCGAAACCCGGTTGGCGTCTTTCGAAGCCGAACTCCAGGTGACGATGTCGCGCGTGACCCAGATGCGCGAGCGTTTGCTCGACCGGTCACAATTGGGTGAGGTTCAGGTGTCAACCGGTGAGACCGTTTGGCCAGCCAACTGGAGTGCCTAGGCTAGCCTCAGGGCCAAGGTTTCGGTGACCGGACCGTCTGCCAGCGCCCATGACTGAGCGTGACTGGCTCACCTGACCTGCGCAGGAGAACAAGCATGAGAAACACCGCCGCCAGCGGCTTCAGGATCGACCTCAAAGCTTGGGCCCATCATCCGGGCGCCCGGCGCCACCTTGAACGGCAAGCCGTCGTCGGTGAGGGCTGGGGGATCGACCTGATCGGTTTGCCGGCCGGTCAGCCGATTGATCTCAGCCTCGATCTGACCGCGGTCGGCGAAGGCGTGCTGGTGGTCGGCCAGGCCCGGTTCCGCCGGGTGGGACAGTGCGCCCGTTGTCTGACCGAACTTGATCAAGCCGCCGTGGTCGATTTCCAAGAACTGTTCGTCTACCCGCACCAGCGGGGCGAGGCCGACGATGATCTGCCTCAGATCGAGGCTGAGAGTTTGGACTTGGAGCCCGTCGTTCACGATAGTGTGGTGCTCGATTTGCCGTTAGCCCCATTATGCGAGGACAATTGCGCGGGTTTGTGCGTCGAGTGCGGTGCTAATCTCAACGCCGACCCGGTTCATTCCCACCATCAGGTGACGGATGAACGCTGGGCTCAGCTCGCGCAGTGGGTCTCAGCAAAGAGCCAGTCTGGGCCGGATGACCGGCCGAAGTCGAAGGAGTGACACCGTGGCTGTTCCGAAGAGGAGAATGTCGCGCAGTAATACGCGCGCTCGCCGGTCTCAATGGAAGGCGACCGCTCCCCAGCTCGTCATCTGCGCCAATCCGGCTTGCCGGACACCGCATTTGCCGCACACCGCCTGCCCGGCCTGTGGCCAGTACGGCGGCCGGGGCAACCTGCGGCAAGTGCTTGAGGTTTAGGTGTCCCTGAAGCCTGGTGGCGACCAAGGCGATAGCCGGGCCGAAGCCCGGTTACGGCTGACCGCCGGAGCTTCCAGGTGAATCAGATCGAGGCCGAACTGGCCCCGCTCGGTGTCGAAGTCGACCCGGCGTGGCTGGATTTGGCCCTGACCCATCGCAGCTGGGCTTACGAGAACGGCGCCGGTCCGACCAATGAACGGCTGGAGTTCCTCGGCGACGCGATTCTCGGGGCGGTAACCGCCACCCTGCTCTACGGGGCCTTCGCCGACCGCCAGGAAGGAACGCTGGCCAAGATTAAATCCGTCGTTGTATCTGAAGATATACTCGCCGGGGTGGCGCGGGAGCTGCAGATAGATACCCTTCTTTTGCTGGGAAAGGGGGAAGACCAAACCGGGGGAAGAACGAAGAG
>JAISGZ010000164.1 GCA_031262845.1 Propionibacteriaceae bacterium
CGGTCAACTGACCGGGTTGTGGCGCTACCGGGTGGGTGATTGGCGCATCATCTGCGATCTCCATGATGATGAATTGGTCATCGTGGCCGTCGCAGTCGATCACCGTTCCAAGGTCTATCGTGGTTAGTCGAAAATTCGAGACGCGACAAGGCACCAGTCGACAACGGTGTTAGTTGTCATACGAGTGCCGCGAATGCGCTATGGCTGACGCGGCCGAGCACTGATACCGATCGCCCAATCCAATCGGTCCACTCTCGTCCGCCAGGGCGGCCACGTGGGGGTTGAGGTCAGGGAATAATGAACCGCGTGAATGATTCGGACCTGGACTTGCGGCCAGCCCTGTGGTGCGCGGCGGTCATTGTCGATGAACTCGTGGCTTTGGGAGTGGCCGACATCGTCGTCTGTCCGGGGTCCCGCTCGGCGCCGCTGGTTTATGCCGCCCAGGCGGCTGAACAGCGTAGTCAGTGGCGGTTGTCGATACGGGTTGATGAACGGTCGGCGGGATTCTTCGCTTTAGGTTTAGCTAAAGCCAGCGGTCGGGCGGTGGTCGTGGTGACTACTTCGGGGACGGCCGTGGCTAATCTCGGTCCGGCCCTGTTGGAGGCCCGGCACTCTCACATTCCCCTGATCGCGCTGACGGCTGACCGTCCAGCCACTTTGGTCGGCACGGGGGCCAACCAAACCACTGACCAGATCGCTTTGTTCCCCGGTGTCGCCCGGCGGGTCATCCGGCTGGCGTCGAGCGACCGGGCGCCCGCCGCTTGGCGGTCCGCTATCCGCCGGGGTGTGGTCAGCGCCAGTGGGCGGCTCGACCGGACTCCCGGGCCGGTTCACCTCAATGTCGAACTGACGCCGCCGTTGGCAGGCGTGATTGAGTTACCGGAGGCATCACGTCCGGCGCCGTTTGAGGTTGGTCCGCTACCAGGAGCCGTCAGTGATTTGGCGATGTCCTCTGACGGGCAGGTCACCAACGCCGATGTGGCCCCAGCCGTCGTCACACCGATAACCGGACCAGTTGTCGCGAAATCACCTAATGCCAACAGGTGGCCCGTGGACAACGTCGACTCGCGATCGTCAGACGGCTGGCCGCAAACCCGCCGGGCGGTCATCGTGGCCGGTGATCTACCGCCAGAACTGGGGCGGCAGTGGGCTCAGGCGGCGGCCCAGGCCCATCTGCCTTTACTGGCTGAGCCGTCGAGCAATGCCCGCCGTGGTCCGGCGGCGATTCAGTATTACCGGGAGCTCATGCCCCAGTTCTTTGCCGCCATCGACGACGTCCTCGTGGTCGGCCATCCCACCTTGTCGCGGGACATCACGGCACTCCTGGCCGACCAGACCAAAGACATCACCGTGGTCGCAGAGACAGCTGACTGGATCGATCCCGGGTGGGCCGTGCGCCGGATCAGTCCGGCCGTCGAATTGGCCATCGGGAATCCGGCCTGGCTTACGGCCTGGCAGACCGCTGATGCCGCTTGGTCCCAGGAAGTGCAACGACAATCCCCAGTGGCTGAAGGTTTGGAACCAGCCGATGGGTCATCGGACCAGCCCCACTCCAGCCAGCAATTGACCGGTCCGGTTCTCGTGGCTGCGGTCTGGCAAGCACTCGGTCCTGATGACAACCTCGTCTTGGGAGCCTCACAGCTGATCCGGGACGCCGAGACCGCCCCGATTACGGCTCAACCGCCACGAGTCTGGTCGAACCGTGGTCTGGCCGGAATCGACGGCACTATCGCCACCGCCCGGGGCATCGCCGCCGCCACCGGTCGGCCGACCACCGCCCTGATCGGTGATCTCACGGCCATTCACGACCTGACCTCGCTGATCATTCCGTCACTCGAACAACCCGTCGCCGTCCGCCTCGTGATCGGTGACGACAACGGCGGAGCGATTTTCCGAGGCCTCGAATACGGCGGCGTCACCGGCCCAGCGGCGGCCGCCTTCGAGCGCTGCTTCCAGGTCCCGACCGGCCTCGACCTGGTCGCTGCCACCCAAGCCCTCGGCGCCACCGCCACCGCTGTCACAACCTTGACCGATCTCACCGCCGCCCTGGCGGCACCCTGGTCTGGCGTCCACGTCATCGTCGCCACCTTGTCCCGGCGAAATTCCCAGTCAAAATGGTTAGCTTCGTCGGCGTGTCTTGACCATTTTGGCTTGAAATTTGGAAACGGCCATTCCACCGGCCGCCACGAATCACAGGCCGTTGGAGATGTGACAGAACACTAGCCCGATTGGAATCAACGGTTAGGCCGGTTGGAGCGTCACCATGACGACTTCGGGCTGGGCTAGGACACGGACTGGCGGGCCCCAGGCACCGACGCCGGTGCTCGTGACTACGGTCACGCCTTGGAGTTCGTGGATGCCGTCGACGACTGGTTGTTGGAGTGGTACGGCGTAGTCAAAAGGCCATAGCTGGCCACCGTGGGTGTGGCCGCTGAGCATGACATCAACCCCGAATTGGACCGGCGGGTCGATCTCGGCCAGGGCTTGGCGGGGTTCGTGGGCGATCAAGAGCCGGAAACGACCGGCGCCATCGACCGGGGTGCCAAAGCTGGCGGCTAACGATTCGGCGGCGGCTCGCAGGTCGGGCTCGTGTCGCCCCGTACCGCTGGTGTCGTGGATCCCGAGAATGTCGATACTGACGCCGCGTTCGGTCAGTTGGATTCCGGAATTGTCGAGCACGATGATGCCTTGATCCCGCCACCAGCGCATCCAGCGGTCGACGTCACCACCGTAAAACTCGTGGTTGCCGGTGGTCAGGACGACGCCATAACGAGCTTCGAGGCGGCTCAGGCTGGTCAACTCAGCACTCAACTGGGGAACCGTGCCATCGACGAGATCGCCGGCCAGCACGATCAGATCGGGCTCGGCGGCGTTGACTTGATCGACCAACTGGTCGACGAAGCGACCGGAAATCGAC
>JAISGZ010000009.1 GCA_031262845.1 Propionibacteriaceae bacterium
TCCCGTGAGGGCGTTGAAGAGGGTGGATTTACCGACGTTGGGAGCGCCCACCAGCGCCACGATCGGGTCGTCCGGTCCGGCCGTCGGACCCGTACCCGACTGACAACACTCTTTCAGTGTCAGTGGGGCCGGCCCATTGGCCCGCCGGGACCTGGGCTTCGTGACGGCGACGGTCATCCGGCCACCACCGGGGCCAAAGCGGCCGTCACCGGCGAGGCCACCTCAGTCCCCCAATCGACTCCCGCCAGCTCATTCGGGGCCAGGCTGACCCGCAAGGTTTGGGCCAGCTGATGGCCGATCGCGACCCGGGCGCCACTCAGAGCGATCACTCGCGCCCCGCCTCCGGTCCGGCGAATCACCCGCACCGGCGCGCCCGGCCGCCAACCCAGCGTCAACAGCCGATGGGCCGCCGCCGGATCCGCCGCCGGGGCGCTGACAAGCAAGTCAGTCTTCAGCGGCGCCGCCGCCAAACTGACAGACGCTGGTTCCAGTGACGGAGCAGTCTGGGTCATGCAGGGTAGGCTACCCTAACTTTTCCTAGTGGACGACCCCTTTCCCGAAAAAATGAGACAAATTCACGCCGCTTTTCATTAAACTTGAATGGTTCAAATTTAATGACAGCTGAATATTTCTCACCGGGTATTTCTTTTCCGGTGGTCTGTCGCTCCAAGAAGACCATGCCATTCCTGGTGGACGGTGGGGTGGCCATCCAGGCGAAGGAGGAACCGGTAGTGAGGTGGTCAGCCAGGCTGAGGAGGAGCAAGTAGTGGAGTGCGAGCCAGGCGAAGGATGAGCCAGTCGCGGAGTTAGCGGCACTGACAACGTGGCTACGAAACCCACGGTTACCACGAGCTCATCTGAGGAACCCGCGGTTGTCGCGAATACCTCAGTTTCAGGCGCCACAGCCATATCGTCTAGTCATCAGACAGGTCATCAAATAGTTCATCAGCCCACTCATCAGACAGCCCATCAGCCGAAACTGGCCCAGCCGGCATCATCTGGACGATCACCAATTCCAACAAGTAACCCAGCCAGTGGTAAATCTGGGCCGCGTCATAACGCGGATCAGTGGCTTCGAGTTGATCAATCGCCTCGGCGGCCGAGGCCGATTCGATCCCCAACCGCATGGCCAAAGACAAGCGCAAGGCGTTGAGCGTCCGCAACCAGGCCAACCCGTGATCAGCGGCGATCATCAACCCCGGCGTCTGACCGTCGGCGGCCGCCAAATCAGCTAAGACGATCCGGGCTTCGTCGTCCTTGATGATGCGCAATTCGACCTCAGTCAACCGGCGTTGCTCAGCCGCCAGATCGGGTTGGAGCGAGGCCGGTGGGAACAGCCGACCGATGACGGGATCGTGGTGGTTGAGCGGCGTCGCTTTGAGAGCGGCCACCCAATTGTCCAACGGGTTCTCGGCCTGAGCCGGCGCCGCCACCAAGAGACACAATTGAGTCGTCAAATCAGCCAGGAATTCTCTTTCCTGGCTCCGCAGTGGCAGTTCGACCACGGGGGCATCGGCGGTTGGCTCAAGCTGCCCAAGTGGCCCAAGCGGCTCGAACGGTTCAGACGGCTCGAACGGCTCCAGCGGGTCAGTCATGGTCGACCTCGGCCGTCGCCCACAAACCGTAAGCGTGCATGGCCGTCACCGCCGTTTCGATCGTCTCCCGCGCCCCCGACGCCACGACCGCCCGGCCGTTCCGGTGGACCTGGAGCATCAGCCGTTCGGCCCGCGCCCGGGAATAGCCGAAATAACTGGCGAAAACGTAAGTCACATAGGACATGGTGTTGACGGGATCGTCCCAGACGATGCACCGCCACGGCCGCTGAGTTTGCGCCGCGGCCTCGACGCGCTCGGCCAGCGCGGTGTTGCCACGAGGTTGGGCGGTGCTGTCAGTCACAGTCGTGATTATCGCAGGCTCGGGCGACTCGGTGGCCGTCTGATCGTTGCCGACCGCATGAAACTCCCGGCTCGTCGCGCCGACCTAGTGGTCTGCCGCGCCGAGAATGTTGTGCTTTCCGTGCTGGCCAGTTGAGTGGCCAACAAGGCGGAGGATTCGATAATGGACCTACCAGCGACGACAACAACGCGACTGGGTACCCCATCAAGTGCCGCGAATGCGACATTCTCGGCACGACAGACCACTGGCCCTAAGATGCGGCCATGACAACACCGGGTCCGTCGACGGCCTTGCTGACCGACGAATACGAACTGACCATGCTGCGAGCCGCCCTGCGTGACGGCACCGCCCACCGCCAAGCCGTCTTCGAGGTCTTCGCCCGCCGCCTGCCTTCGGGCCGCCGCTACGGTGTGGTCGCCGGCACCGGCCGCCTGCTCGACGCCCTGGCCCGCTTCCGCTTCGATGGCGCCGCCTTGGAATGGCTGGCCAGCCGCGGCATCCTCGACCAAGCGACCTACGACTTCCTGGCCAACTACCGTTTTTCCGGTTCGATCTGGGGCTACGGCGAGGGCGATCTCTACTTCCCCGGCTCGCCGATCCTGACCGTCCGGTCAACCTTCGCCGAAGCCGTCATCCTGGAAACCCTGTGTCTGTCGATCTTCAACTACGACTCGGCCGTGGCTTCGGCCGCCAGCCGGATGACGCTGATGGCGGAAGACCGGCCCTGTATCGAAATGGGCGCTCGCCGGGCCCACGAAGAAGCCGCCGTGGCCGCCGCCCGCGCCGCCTATATCGCCGGCTTCGCCAACACCTCGGACTTGGAAGCCGGCCGCCGCTGGGGGATTCCGACGGCCGGCACGGCGGCCCACGCTTTCACCTTGCTCCACGACCAGGAAGAGGACGCTTTCCGGTCGCAACTGGCCACCTTGGGTGAGGACACGACCTTGCTGGTCGACACCTACGACATCGAACAGGCGGTTCGGACCGGCGTCCGCTTGACCGAAGGGCGGCTCGGCGCCGTCCGGATCGATTCCGGGGACCTGATCGAAACCGCCCGCCAGGTACGGGCCCTGCTCGACGATCTGGGCGCCACCCAGACCCGGATCATCGTCACCTCCGACCTCGACGAGTGGCAGATCGCCGCCCTATCGGGCACCCCGGTCAACGGCTACGGTGTCGGCACCGCCCTGGTCACGGGCTCCGGCCACCCAACGTGCAGCTTCGTCTACAAACTGGTCGCCCGGGCCACCTCGACCGACCCCGCGGCCGCGCTCGAACCGGTCGCCAAACGCTCGTTCCACAAGTCCAGTGTCGGTGGCCAAAAGTACGCCCTGCGCCGGCTCGGCGCCCAAGGCCTAGCGGAAGCCGAATTGGTCGGGGTTGGCCGAGAACCGGCCACCACCGGTTTCCACGACCGGTCGTTGCTGCTTCAACTGGTCGATCACGGTGACATCGTTGGTGTCGAACCGATCGCGGCGGCCCGCCAGCGCCACGCTCAAGCCCGTGATGAACTCCCCCGCGACGGTTTCAAGATGTCACGCGGCGGACCGGCCGTACCGACCTATTTCCTCGACGCCGACGGGCAGTTCTTACCCAGCCCTTACGGCAGTTGAGTCCCCGGCCCGGTCGGGGTGTGATTGAACCGCGCTCCGCAGCCAGGCCGGTCAAGTGGTGGTGATTGATTTACGGACTCCGCCGAGGTGGTCCATCAGGTGACCGCTCAGACGTCAGCCAACCCGGCAAGGTGGTCAGAGTCGAGTCCCCCGCCGCTGGCGCAACGGCACTTGCTAACTCAGGCGTCGACCTGGTTCATGATCCGGGACAACTCCGCCACCTGAGGCAGGTCGTAAATCTCCTCCAGCGTCAGCCGGTGGCCATTACTGTCGGCCAACGGCACCCGCCAGTTGGGGTATTCGTCGGCGGTTCCGGGCTGGTTTTGAATCCGGCGCTCACCGACCGCGTCGACCAAGGCCACGCAGTGCATCCGAGCCTGGGTCTGAGCCAGGAAACGGTGAAGCCCGAGCAGGATGGCGTGCGGATCACGCTCCCCAGCCATCAACAGGCCACGCTCTTCGAGTTCGTGAATGATGGCCCCTTGTTCGGCCACGTCTTTGGCGATCTCGTCAGCCAAAGACTCGGTCAGCAAACCCAGCGAATGACGCAGGGCAACGTGGTCGTGAGCCAGATAACCCGTCGTCGGCGGCAGATCGTGGGTCGTCACCGAACCCATCGTCAGTTCCCGCCAGTGGGTTGGCGGTTTGACCTGACCATCGTCGGAGTACTCGAACCACAGAATCGACGTCCCGAGGATGCCCCGCTGAGCCAGATAATCCCGCACCCAGGGCTCGACCGTACCCAAGTCTTCACCGACCACGATCGTGCCGGCCCGCTGGGCTTCCAGAGCCAGGATGCCGATCAGGGCCTCGTGGTTGTAGCGGACGTAGACCCCGGCCGTCGGATCGTGACCGGCCGGCACCCACCAGAGCCGGAACAAACCGAGAATGTGGTCAACCCGGATAGCTCCGGAGTGGCGGACGATCGCTTGAACCATCGACCGGAAGGGGGCGTAGGCCATCTCTTCCAGCTTGTCCGGCCGCCACGGCGGCTGAGCCCAATCCTGACCCGACTGGTTATACGAGTCGGGCGGCGCGCCGACTGTGACGCCTTGGCTGAACAGCCCCTCCCACATCCAAGTGGCAGCTCCGGCCGGGCTGACACCGACCGCCAAGTCGGCCATGATGCCGACCTTCATCCCGATCAGTTCGGCCTGTTGCTGAGCCGCCGTCAGTTGAGCTTCGGCCACCCACTGCAACCACATGTGGAAGCGGACCTGCTCGGCGTGATGGTGGGCGAAGTCCGCCACCGCCGGTGAGGTCGGGTCCTGAAAGTCCGAGTCCCAGCGCCGCCAGTCCGAGCCTAATTGCTCCGACAACGTGCAATACACCGCCCACAGCCACAGGGGGCGGCCTTCATGGGCAACAAAGGCTTCCAAGGCCAATTCTCGGGCTGGTCGCCGAGCGGCCTGAAAAATCTGTTCCAAGGCCAATTTCTTGGCCGCCCAGACATCATCGCGGCGCACAGAATTGTCAGTCGCCAAACTGTGCTGCAGATTTCGCCGCAATTCGGCGATCCGGCGGCGGCGGCGATCCGACAACCGCGTGAATTCCTGAATCGCCTCGGGCCGGATATAGACCGGGTTGACGAAGCGGCGCGAACTGGGCAGATACGGTGACGGTTCCATCGGCGCCACCGGCTCGGCGGCGTGCAGCGGGTTGGTCAGAATGAAGTCGGCGCCGTGAACGCTCTTGGCCCAGATGGCGATATCGGACAGGTCGAGCAGATCACCGAAACACCAACCGCTGCGATCGGCCACCGAATAGAGCTGGAGCATAAAACCCCAAACCCGTTCCCGCTCCAGCAAGGGCGGCCAACCGATAGCCGCCGGCGTCACGATCAGTTGGGTCTCGCTCATCTTCGACCCCGAATGCAAAACCAGCCGGTGATAACCCAATTCGATATCAGTCGGCAAGGCGAAACTGGCCCGGCCGACCCAGCGGCCGTCAACCTCCCGATCGGGCACGTCGTTGGCGACCTGAGGCACCTCAAGCCGTTGGCCGTTTTCACAGATCACCGTCACCAGGGCCGGTTCACCTGAGGTCACATGAGCCTGAATCTGCGCCGCCCGGCCCTGTTCGACGACCACCACGGGCGGCAGTGGCCGCCGCCAAGCGAGCAGTTCGTGGTCGGCCAAACTGGCCCGGATAGCCGCCGAGGTCGAGGCGTCAACGCCCAATCCGGCCAGAGCCGCGATCACGGTTTCAGCCGAAGCGTCGCTCCGGTGGCCCTTCCAATCCCAGTATTCAGTTTCAATCTGGTAGGCCGCCGCTAATTGCCGCAAGGCCGAATCAATCTCAGTCATGGCGTGCCTCCCCTCCAGCCAGTTTCGGTCCGGTGTCTGACGAAGTTCTTCAACCGGTTGGCTTTCACCAGGTCAACCTCAGATGGGACAACGGCTTTCGAACAGTCATCGGCGATCTGACGAAAGGCGGTTCGATCAGTTGCGTCCGGCTCGGCGTCCTCATCAATCGCCGACCATAAAGCCACACTAAATTCAACTCAATTCCGTCGGCAATGATTCCCAAATCTCCCGGCATTGCGGGCAGACTGGGTATTTTTCGGGATTTCGGCTCGGCACCCAAATCTTGCCACACAGAGCGACCACGGCCGTTCCCATCACCATGGCCTCGGTCAGCTTCTCTTTGTCGACAAAATGCGAGTAACGATCGTGGTCGTCTTCGTCTTGAAAGGCCGCTTCGCGGTCGAGCACGGTTTGGGAACCGGGGGCCAGACTGGTTTGGTTGGTCACAGCGAGCAGTTTAGTGGCTCGTGGAAGATCGGCCGATTGGGCCGTGAGACGCTTGGACAGTTGGGCCGTGGGACTGCCGGACGGTTGATCAGACGTTGAAACAGTCAAACGGTTGATCAGGCATGGAACAGTCAGACGTTGGCATTACCAGACGGTTGAGCTGTCAGCTGTTTGATCAGACGGCTGGACGGTCAGACCGTGGCCGCGATGTGAGCCAAGGCCAAGTCGTAGCCACCCAGGCCGAGCCCGCTGATCGTGCCTTCGGCGACCGCCGAGATGACGCTGTGGTGGCGGAACTGGTCGCGGGCTTGGATGTTGCTGATGTGGACCTCGATCACCTGGCGAACTTCACGGCAGGCGTCAGCGATGGCGTAGGAGTAGTGCGACCAGGCGCCGGGATTGAGGATGACGGCGGCTGAACGGTCGGCCGCTTCGTGTAGCCACTGGACCAGTTCAGCCTCGTCGTCGGTTTGGCGAACTTCCACCGCCAGCGCCAGGTTGGCGCCCGTCTCGACCAGGTGCTGGGCTAAGTCGGCGTGACTAGTACGACCGTAAATCGCCGGCTCACGTCGGCCCAAGCGGCCCAAGTTGACGCCATTGAGGACCAGGACCACGGGATCGGTTGCGTCAGCCATGACAGACTCCTCTATTTCTCGCTGACCAGTTCGGCCTTGTCCTCGTCCCGCCACACGTCGGGCTCCAAGAACATCGGCCCGACCTGGGGTTCGGCCGCTCGGACGCGGGCTTCGGCGGCATCAATGGCGGCCGCCACAGTCGCCGAGTCGAGGTCCGGCGCCACCGCCACCTTAGCCGCCACCAGAATCGTTTCCGGGCCGATGTGGATGGTCTTGAGGTAGATCAGCCGCTCCAGCGCCGGATCGCTGGTCAGGGCTTGGCTGATCCGCTGTTCGGCCTCGGGCCGGGCCGATTCGCCGACCAGCAACGACTTGATCTCAATCGCCACGATGATGGCCACGGCCACCAAGAGCACGCCGATCAAACCGGAGGCGATGACATCCCAGTAGCCGTTGTGGGTCAGCAGGGTCAAGCTGACGCCAGCCATAGCGAACACCAGACCGGTCAGAGCGGCGATATCTTCCAACAGGATGACGGGCAGTTCCGGCGCCCGTGAACTGCGCACGAACTGGACCAGGCTGTCCGAGCCCTTGACGGCTTTGATCTCACGCAACGCGGTTCGCAAACTGAAGCTCTCGGCCACGATGCCGAAGCCCAGGACCGCGATCGGCACCCACCACCAGGCCGACTCCAGCAACTCGTTCGGATGTCCTTCGGCGACTTCCTGGAACTTGTGCCAGGCCTCGTACAGAGCGAACAGGCCACCCATGGAGAACAGGATGATGGCGACCAGGAAGGCGCTGATGTAACGGTCACGACCGAAACCGAAGGGGTGTTGCGCGGTCGCCGGGCGTCGGGAAGCTTTGCCCCCGATCAGCATGAGAATCTGATTGGCCGAGTCGGCCGCCGAGTGGATCGCCTCGGCCAGCAGCGAGGCCGCCCCGGTTAAGAGCCAAGCGCCAAACTTGGCCGCCGCAATCGCTACATTGGCACCCATCGCCGCAGCGATGGCCTTCGTTCCCCCATGATGACTCACGGGCTCATTGTGCCCTAAGCGACCGGGCGGCGGCACTCTTCGACCGGTCAGATGAACATTGGCCGAGGTTGTCGGCGGCCGTGTCCAGCCGGGCCTATAAACGAGGGTTGAGGACGTTGGCAGTCTCATCCAACCGGTCCGGCAAGCACCGGCCAAGGCCGTCGGCGGCCAACCACCGGCACCACCTACGGCCAGCCGCTCAAACCAAGGGTCGCAAACCCAAACCGAGGAAAGCGGTGGCGAACAAACCGTGCTGCAGTAGACCGGCGTAGCGCTCGACCGGCGAACCCTGGTCGTAACGCAGGCGGGCCAGGCGAATCCCGCGCGACTCAGCCAGTTGTTCCAACTCCCGCTGTTGATCGTCAACCCGCTGGTCGGCGGCCGCATCGTCCAAGGTCACCAGGCAATAGGCCGAGCCGACGGTGGGACTGAGGAAGGGATCGGCGAACGGGTCGACTCGTTGGGCACCGCTCAAGACCGGCCGCAATTCGGTGGCGTCAGCGGCCAGCGCCAACCGCTGGCTGACTTGGCGAATCGACTCGGCCAAGCGGCGCGCCACCCGGGCCGACAGGACTGTGCCGCCCCACAACAGCGGGCTGGTATCGGCCAAGCAGACGGCCATCTCTTTGGCCGGGTTCTGGCCCAGTGGTTGGTGTGGTGAACAGGCTTCGGCTACCCGGTCGAGGCCATCGGCCACCAACTGGGGCTGGACGGCCGGCGCCAACCCCAGCTGTTCGAGGCCGCAGAGGGCGATGGTGGCGTTGACGAAGGGATCGCTGGCGCCTGTGACGACGTGGGCCAGGGACCGGTCGCCGACGAATTCCGCCAGCACTTGGCGTTGGGGTGTGATCGCAAACACGACCGCACCGCGGCGGTTGGCTTCCCGGACCGACTGCTCGGTCGCCTCGGCTTCACCACCCACCACCACGACCAGGTCCAACGGCCCGACCCAGGCCGGCAAGTTGGGGCGCGGCCAGGCCACCACCGCCACTGGGCAGGTCGGCTCGACGACAGCCCTGATCAGGCGGGCCTCGGGCCCCAGCGCGATCACCGAGCGAGGCCGGAAAGCCTCCGCTACCCGGTCCAAGTTGTCCCAGTCGGCCAAGTCCACGGCTTGGCGCAAACTGGCGCCCGTCATCGCCAGCGACCGGAGCCGGTCGCCGTGTTGGACCAACAGGTCGAGATCGTCCAGCCGGCTATCGTCAAATTCCCACATCGTGGATAATCATCACGGCTACCCGCTCAATCAGTCAATCGGCCGGCACTCAATCAGTTCAGTCAGCCAATGGGCTGGCCGCCAAAGCCTCGGTCACCGAGTCAGCCACGGGATAGGCCGAGGCCAAGTTTTCGGTCCGGGTCGAGCGGGCGGCTTCGACCAACATGACGGGGATATCGTCCTTGATCGGATAGGCCAAACCGCAGGTCAAGCCGACACAGACGACCTCGCCCGCGTCGTAGTCGATCGAGACGTTGGCGTGACACTGGGGGCAAGCCAGGATGTCAAGGATGTCGGGATCCAGTTGGACTGTCATGGTCTATCTCCGACTCTATTTAGGCGGCCCGGACGAGGCCGAGAACGTCGTCACGGATGGCTGTCATCTGATCTAGGTCGGCCGCTTCGACATTAAGTCGCAGCAGCGGTTCGGTATTCGAGGGCCGCAAGTTGAACCACCAGCCGGACCCCACAATTTTGACACCATCACCCCACTGGACCTGACCCCGGTCAGCGAAAGCCGCCGCCACCTTGGTCATCGTGGCCTGAGGATCGGTCACGGTCGAGTTGATCTCGCCGGAAGCAGACCCGCCAGAGTAAGCCGCCGCCAAGTCGGACAATACCCGGTCCGAGCGGCCCAGTTGAGCCAGTACGTGAAGGGCCGCCAGCATCCCGGTATCGGCCCCCCAGAAGTCCCGGAAGTAGTAGTGGGCCGAGTGTTCACCCCCGAAAATGGCCTGGTGTTCGGCCATCGCGGCTTTGACGTAGGTGTGTCCGACCTGGGACTCGACGACCCGGCCCCCGAGCTGGGCGACGGTCTGGCGGACGATATCCGAGGTGACGGTGTTGACGACGATCACCCCGCCCGGTTCACGGGCCAACTCCGAGGCCGCGATCAGGGCCGTGATGGTTGACGGATTGACCGTTTGGCCTTGTTCGTCGATGACGAAACAGCGGTCGGCGTCACCGTCGAAGACCAGCGCCACATCGGCCCCGGTACGTTTGACGGCGGCTTGGGCGTCAAACAGATTCTCCGGCACCAAGGGATTGGGCTGATGGTTCGGGAACGAGCCGTCCAAGTCCATGAACAAGCCGATCACTTCGACGTTCAAGGGCTCCAAGACGGCCGGGGCGGTGTGACCGGCCATGCCGTTGCCGGCGTCAACCACGACCTTGAGCCGCCGCCAGCCTTCGAGTGGCACCAAGCGGTGGAGATAGGCCGCGTAGTCGGGTAAGACATCTTGTTCCCGGACCGTACCCGGCTGCGGGCTCGGCGCCGGTTGGGTCGAGGGCGCGGCATCGTAACGCTGCGCCAACTGGGCCAAATCGACCAACCACTGGGGGCTGACCGGCTGAGCTTGGCGACGGCAGAACTTGACCCCGTTGTAGGCGGCCGGATTATGGCTGGCCGTGAACTGAACGCCGGGTAAGTCCAACCAGCCTGAAGCGAACCACAACTGATCGGTTGAGGCCAGCCCGATCAGAACGACATTAACCCCCTGGGATGTCACCCCGGCGATGAAAGCCTGTCCCAGCTCAACCCCCGACTGGCGCATATCCCGGCCCACCACGACCGTCTCCCCAGCCCCCAACAACTGGCCATAGGCCACCCCGAGAGCCCGCGCCCCAGCCTCATCCCACTGCGGCGACGGCCCGGCCACCAGACCCCGGATGTCGTTGGCCTTAAAAATCTCGTCTTTCAACACGGGGGCCAGCCTAACCAACCGGCGCCGCCGATGGCGGCCATGAACGGCGGCGGCGTCGGCGGTCTTAGCTCAGAATTCAGGTTTCGGCTGGAGGTTTTTGACCGCCGGAACGCTTCCGGTCGACCAGATACGGCAAACTAGCCCCCGTGACTGCGGAAACGTTGCCCGTGCGGGGCTGGTACGACGACCCCGCCGACCCAGCGCGGGAACGCTACTGGAATGGCCGCGGCTGGACCCAGCGAGTCCGGCGTAAAGCCGAAGCCATTCGGCGGCCGCACCCGGTTCCCGTCACTCCTCAAGTTCCCGGCCCCGCGCCGTTGCCGGCTGCCTCGCCCGAATCAGCAGCCCCAGTGGCCCCAGTGGGAGCACCGGGAGCACCGGCCGTCACCAACCCGGCTTCGAACGTCGCCCCCACCACGGCTCTGGCCTACCCTGCCCTGTCCCCGGTGGCGACCGTCACCAGCGTGCCGCTGGCCAGTTGGGGCCGGCGGGTCGGTGGCTGTGTCATCGACTACTTCATCATCGCCGCCCTGGTGACGCTCAGCCTGATCGTGGTACCCGGTCTCGGCGACCGATTGATCGAACAATCCCGGACCTGGATCAGCGCCGCGCTGGAAGCCAGCCTGGCCGGTTCGACCGACCCCGTGCCCCTACCAGCCGGGTTGACCAGTCTGATGCAACAAATCGTGCTCCTGCGGGCTGGCTTGGTCTTGGTCTACTCGATCGCCTTCCTCGGCACCTGGGGCGCCACCCCCGGCATGCGGCTGGTCGGTCTGCGCGTCATCCCGGCGCCGCCGGCCGAACGGGTCGCCGCCACGGTGCCGAAAACCGTGTCGGCGGAGGTCGCCAGCCAGCCTCTGCCGTGGAACCGGACGATCTGGCGGTCGTTGGCTTGGGTGATGCTCGACACCGGCCTGTCGATCTTCGCGTTCCTTCAGATTTTCTCGCTGCTCATGCCGCTGTGGCATCCCCGTCGGCAGACGATCCACGACCTGATCGGTCAAACCCTCGTCATCCACACCCGGACTCCGGCTCAGCCGCGCTCAGAGAAGGCGTCTTAGTCAGTACAAGACGGTGGCGAACTGATTGAGCGGGCTCAGGCCGAGGCGGCGATAGAGGTGAAGGGCCGGCTGGTTGTAGTCGTTGACGTACAAACTGACGACTGGCCAGCGTTGACGGCACCAACGCACGACCGCCGCCAACGCCGCCAGCGATCGCCCCTGACCGCGTAATTCTGGGCTCAACCAGACGCCACCAAGTTGGCAGACGGTTCCAGAAGCGGCCGCGACATCGGCTTTGAAGACGATCCGGTGGCCATCCCACCAACCAAAAGCCCGGCCGGTCCGAATCAGCTCGTCGACGTGACGGCGGTAACCGCCAGTCGGTTCAACCGGGGTCAGCCCGATCTCCTCGGTGTACATCGCGACCGAGGCGGCGTAGTAGGAATCAGCCCAAGCCGGTTGGACGGGCACCACCGCCGGGTTGACGGGACTGGCCGGATCGTGGTCGAGCGCTAAAACCAGTTGATGGCCGCGCAAATCCCGGGTGACGCGCCACGTCTGGGGCCAGCGCCGGGACAACTCCGACCACAGGTCCAGCGTCGAAGGCCGCAGGCCGACAATCGACCCGGCCCGGCGGACCTTACCGAGCCAGTCGGCGAAAGCCGGAATTGCCACCGGTTCGGTTTCGACCGGGTTGAGGCTGGTCGAAGAACTCAACAGCCCGATCAGATGGCGGCCTTCAAAAGCCCCGACGATGTCGTGGCCGAGTAAGGCCGGTTCCAAGCCCGACTGGCTGATTTTGCCCCGGATACTGACGTTTTCCACGGGATGACGGGTCGACAAACGCCAGGCTTCGGTGAAGTCCCGCGGCCCCAGCGTGCGCACCGTGATCATGAGGCCAGGATACGTCCCCGGCCCCAGTCATCGCTGAGCCACTCGGGATAAGGTCGTTTCAAGTCCTCATCCCGGTTCTGGCTGCTACCTGACCAGCCTCTCAAGGGCAATTCGGGCAGTCCCGGCCACGGCCTTGAGTCAACCCGTCCTGAGTCGAGCGGGCTGACTCACCCGAGAAGATTTCTTAAGAGAAGCCGAGTCAACCGGACTCAGACAACGGGACTGACTGACGCGGCCGCCCGCTGGTCGATCAAACGCCGAGCTTCGGCCAACAGCGTCGGCACGATGTCAGCCTCGGGCACCGTGGCGATGACCTGGCCACCGACGAAGATCTGACCCTTGCCATTGCCGGAGGCGACGCCGAGATCGGCTTCTCGGGCTTCGCCGGGACCGTTGACGACACAGCCCATGACGGCCACCCGCAGCGGCTCTTTGATGCCGTCGAGGGCGGCCGTGACCTGGTTGGCCAAGCTGTAGACATCGACCTGGGCCCGGCCACAGCTGGGACAGGACACGATTTCCAAGCGGCGGGGCCGCAGATTGAGGGCTTCGAGTAACTGGCGCCCGACTTTGACTTCTTCGACCGGTGGGGCCGACAGCGAAACCCGGATGGTGTCGCCGATGCCCTCGGCCAAGAGGGCGCCGAAAGCGGCCGCCGATTTGATCGTGCCGACCTGGGCCGGACCGGCTTCCGTGACCCCGAGATGGAGTGGATAGTCACTCTGGGCGGCCAACTGGCGGTAGGCCTGGACCATGATCACAGGGTCGTGATGTTTGACCGAGATTTTGAAGTCGTAGAAGTCGACCTCTTCGAACAGTCGGGCTTCGTTGAGGGCCGATTCGACCAGCGCCTCCGGCGTCGTCCGGCCGTACTTGGCCAACAGCCGCCGGTCGAGCGACCCGGCGTTGATGCCGATCCGCAGCGACACTCCAGCTGCCGCCGCCGCGGCCGCGATCACCGCCACCTGGTCGTCGAAAGCTTTGATATTGCCGGGGTTGACCCGCACGCCGGCGCAGCCGGCCTCAATCGCCGCCAGCACGTAGCGGGGTTGGAAGTGGATATCGGCCACCACCGGGATCGGGCTGCGGGCGGCGATGGCCGACAGGGCGTCGGCGTCATCTTGGCTTGGCACTGCTACCCGGACGATGTCGCAGCCGGCCGCCGTCAACTCGGCGATCTGTTGCAAGGTGGCGTCGACGTCAGCGGTCAACGTGGTCGTCATCGACTGGACCGAGATCGGGGCGCCACCGCCGACCAGAACCGAACCGACCGCGATCTGACGACACGGCCGCCGGGGAGCCAAGACCGGCGGCGCCAAGGCCGCTTCGGCGACGGTCGGATCAGCGGCCGTCCGGTTGGCTGACTGGGCTTGTTCGGTCACGGTGGCTCCTTTGACGGTCCGGGTCAGAACAGACTGATCGGTGACAAGATATCGGCCACGATCAAGATAACCCCCATCAACAGCAGCGCCGCTCCAACGGCGTAAGCGATCGGTTGGAGTTTGGCCGCGTCGACCGGGCCGGGATCGGGCCGACGCCGGAGTTTGGCCCAGGCCGAGCGGACGACCCCGTAAGCGCCGGCCGCGATATGACCACCGTCGAACGGCAACAGCGGCACCAGGTTGAGCAAGGCCAGGAATAGGTTGATTGAACCCAGCAAGGCGGCGTAAACGGCGATTTTCGAGCCCCGGTCGAGTTCATCGGTCGAAGCCACTTCACCGGCTAAGCGGGCCGCCCCGACGACGGACATGACGCTGTTTTCATCCCGCGGCTGGCCGGTCACGAGGTCCTCGACCGTCTGCCAGACCAAAACTGGGAGTTGGGCAATGGCTTTCAGCGATATCCAGGCGATTTCGCCCATCTGTTCCAACGTCGTCACCGGTCCGGGCCGGATCAGTGGCCGTTCGACGGAGATACCGAGGTAAGGCCGAATCTCGCCGTTATTGAACTGAGCCATCAGCCCCGACGCCTGGGGCAGCGTCAAGCGGCCGACATCGGGCCGTTCGACGGTGATCGTGACCGGGAGGGCTTGGGTTTGGCCGTCGGCGTCGGTCGTGACGTTGGCTAGGAGGGCGGCCGTGTATTGCTCGTAGTCGGCCAGCTCTTGGCCGTTCAGCGCCACCAGCTGGTCCCCTGGTTCGAGACCGGCTTGAGCAGCCGGCGTCAGGTGACAGGTTTGGTCGCCCTGCTCGCTGGTCAGGCAATTCGTGACCGTGGCGACCGTCAGGCTGGGGTCGCCCAAGCGGCCGTAACCCCAGTTGATGCCTTGGAAGAGGGCGAAGGCCAAGATCAGATTGACGGTCACGCCGCCGGCCATGATGAGGAAGCGGCGGCCGAAGGACTGTTGGTAGAACAAGCGGCCGCTGGCGACGTCGTCCGGCGTGATATCGGCCCACTCCGAGCGCCGGATCGAATCGGCGAATCGTTTTAGGCGGGTGTCTTTACCTTCACGGTAGGGCGGCACCATGCCGGCGATGGCGCAGTAGCCGCCGAACGGCAGCCACTTGAGGCCGTATTCCGTCTCGCCACGCCGAAACTTCACGATCGTGGGGCCGAAACCGATCATGAACTGGGTGACTTTGACGCCGAATAATTTGCTGGGCAGGAAATGCCCCAACTCGTGCAGGCCGACCGAGACCAAGATCAAGGCGAAGAAACCGAGGGCGGCGGCGATCTCTCCCAACAAACTCAGCATCAGCGGCCACCCGCCTGACCGAACTCGGTCGCCACTAGGTGCTCAGCCTGTTGCCTGGCCCAGCGGTCAGCGGTCTCAACCGCGGTCACGGTCAACGCCGCCGAAGTCACGAACCGGCCGACCGGGGCCTCCGAGTCGGTGGTGGTCGGGACTGTGGCCGCCGGAGCGGCGTTATTCGGGACTGAGT
>JAISGZ010000025.1 GCA_031262845.1 Propionibacteriaceae bacterium
AGCCTGGAGGTGGCGCGGCTTTGGTGGCGCGGCTGGGGGTTGAGCAAACGGCTGGTGTGAGCGTGGAACTGCGGCCGGACGTGGCCGTGGTGTGGTTGGCGGTTGGTGTGGAATCCGAACCTGGTTTGATCGGTGCTCATTGTGACGGGCGTGGGGAATCTAATGGTGTCGCTGCAGGCCGGCTCAAGGGTGATGAGGCGAGCGACCCGGTGACAGGTACGGCCGTGTCTGACCTCGTCGTCCGGCCAGGTGCGTTGGCCCAGCAAAAAGCCCACCCGGGCGGTTGGGACGTGTTCCTACCCCGTGACCTGGTGTCAACGGCGTTGACGTGGTTCAGCCCGGCTGGTTTGTGGGCCTACGAGGCCTTCCGCATCGCCGCTGGTGGCTGGCGGGTCGGCCCTGGACTCGACGTCGATGTCGACGATTCCGGCTGTCTCTATCGGCTCCATCTCGACGGTTCCGCTGAAACCTGGTTACCCGTCGGTACACCGCTGCTGACTCAGACCGACCCGCCAGCGAATGTCGGCCGACTTGGCACGATGGCCTATCACTGGCAGCTGGGTCCGATCGCTTGGGGGCTGATCACGGTTGACGAGCCGCTGCCGGACCAACTGGTCGCTGGCGGCGTGGCCTGCGCCGTCGATGCCACCGTCCCGGTCACGGTCTTTCCCGGGGCCGGGTGATTGGTTCGCCACAGAGGTGACTTTTCCCGGCGCCGGTGAATTCACCCCGGCCACTGATGGCACGACCGTGATCGTCGACTTTCGACTACCATGACAAACTCTCCCAGGTTGAGCCATTGTCCGGTCTAAGGCGTGAGTTCGGCCGGACTGGCGAGAGGCGCCAAGAGCGGTCGAACTGCCGTGGCAAGGACCAGTGACACGATTGAAGGCCTGGCGACAGAGCACTAGCGGGGCGGCGAAAGGAATGCTGTGACTGATATGACACCGCCGACTGGACCCGCCGGCTCCGCCACGACCCAAGCCCGCCACTCGGCCGCGCCCTCGGCCGGTCCGGTGGCCAAGCTGTTCATGGTGGTCGGCAAGTTGTTGGCCGCTGTCAGCGGGCTGGCCTTCGTCGGTGTCGTGGCCTATATCGCCTGGCTCAACGTCATTCCCTATTGGTGGCTGGCCGGCGCCACGGTGCTCGGGGCGGCGGTCGGTTTGGCGGTCATCATCCCACTCTGGCGAACCCGCCTGCCGGGTCACGGTCTGCGCTACACCGTGCTGGCGTTGCTGGCCTTGATCGGCCTGTGTGGTTCGACGTTGGCCTATTTGGCGGCCAGCCAGGTCCGGGACACTTTGTTCGTCGAGGTTCAGCGGCCGACTGAACAAATGGTCACCTACGACGTACTGGCCCTGCTCGATCACGCCGATGGTCTTGACTCACTGGCTGGCCAACTGGTCGGCCAGGTCACAACCGACCCCAATCTGCCGCTGGCGCAGGCCAAGTTGGCCGAGACCGTGGCCGTGACCTATCAGTCGTTCGACAGCCTGAGCGAGGTGGCCGATGGCCTGCTGGCCCGCCAGACCGACGCGGTCCTGATCGACGACGCCTATTTGGCGGTTTACGACGAAGCCCGGCCGGAATTCGCCAGCCAGTACAAAATTCTCGGTAGCTTCCAGGTCGCTTCCACGGCCAGTTCCGTGCCGGTCGTGACACCGACCCCGGCCAAGTCGACCGATACCTTCCTGGCCTATATCTCCGGCATCGACCAATACGGTTCGATCAACACCTCGGGCCGGTCCGACGTCAACATCCTGGTCGCCGTCAACCCCGCGACCGGCCATATTTTGCTCGTCCATGTCCCCCGTGACTACTACGTTCAGCTGCACGGTACGACCGGTTTGAAAGACAAACTGACCCACGCCGGCGTCTACGGCATCGATATGTCGATCAACACCATGAGCGATTTGGTCGACGAGCCGATCGACTACTACCTGCGCGTCAACTTCAATACCGTCATCACCCTGGTTGATTTGATCGGCGGCATCGACGTTTATTCCGACTACGATTTCACTTCCCGAGGTGTCCATTTCACGGTCGGTTATAACCATCTCAACGGTGAGCAGGCCTTGGTTTTCTCCCGCGAACGCTATTCCTTCGCCGGCGGCGACCGGGTCCGAGGCCAGAATCAGGAGAGGGTCATCGAAGCCCTGATCGCCAAACTGACCCAGCCCGCCCAACTGACCCACGCCGGTTCGATCTTGTCGACGCTGTCTGGTGGCATGGAAACGAATATGCCCGGCGACCGGATGATGCAGCTAGTCCAAGCCCAGTTGACGTCCGGTCAGACCTGGACCGTCGAGCGGATGAGTGTCGATGGCGTCGGCGCCATGTTGCCGACTTACACCTACGGTTCCCAGAACCTCTCCGTCCTGATCCCCGACGAGGCCACCGTGACGGCGGCCAAAGCTCGCCTGGACGCCGTCCTCAATCGCTGAACTCCTCAACAGCTGAAGAAAGAATGCCCCCATGCCTCGCTTATTTACTTCGGAATCGGTCACGGAAGGCCACCCGGACAAGGTCGCTGACGCGATTTCGGACGGTGTCGTCGATGCTCTGCTGGCGCGGGACCGCTCGGCCCGGGCGGCGGTCGAGACGATGGTGGCCAAGGGAGTCGTCATCGTCTCCGGTGAGGTCACGACCTCGGCTTACGTCGATATCGAGGACATCGCCCGGCAGGTCGTGACGACGATCGGTTACCGCTCGACTGAATCGGGACTGGACGGTTCGTCGTGCGGGGTTTTGCTGGGGATCGGCGCGCAGTCGCCCGATATCGCCCAAGGCGTCGACCAGGCCGAGGAATTCCGCCAGGGGTCGACCGATAACTATGACCTCCAGGGGGCGGGCGACCAAGGCATGATGTTCGGCTACGCCTGCGACGAAACCGAGAATCTCATGCCGCTGCCGATCGACTTGGCCCACCGGCTGTCGCAGCGGCTGGCAGCCGTGCGTCACAACGGCCAACTGGATTACCTGTTCCCGGATGGGAAAACCCAAGCCACGATCAAATACGACGAGGCCGGCCGGCCAGTCGCCGTGAACACGGTCGTGGTTTCCGCTCAACATCACGACCGGGTGAGCCTCGATCAGGTCCGCCGGGACATCGTCACTGACGTCATCGAGCCCGTGGTGGAGCGGTATCGACTGGCCACCAGCGACATGGTCGTTCACGTCAACCCGACCGGTCGTTTCGTGGTCGGCGGTCCGGCTGGCGATGTCGGCCTGACAGGCCGGAAGACGATCGTCGACACCTACGGTGGGATGGCCCGCCACGGTGGTGGCGCTTTTTCCGGCAAAGACCCGTCGAAGGTTGACCGGTCGGCCGCCTACGCCCTCCGCTGGGTGGCGAAGAACGTTGTCGCAGCGGGCTTGGCCAGGCGCTGTGAGGTCCAAGTGGCCTACGCTATCGGCCGGGCTCATCCGATCGGTTTACACGTCGACTGCTTCGGTACGGCCCAAGTACCGGTGGCCCAAATCCGGCAAGCCATCGAGCAGGTCTTTGATCTCCGCCCCCGGGCCATCATCGATCAGTTAAATCTGTTGCGCCCGATTTACTCCCAGGTCACGAATTACGGCCATTTCGGCCAGCCGGTAGCCACCGCCACCTGGGAGCAGACCGATCGGGCCGAGGCTCTGGCAGCCGCTGTCACTGGGTGAGCGATTCGGCGCTCTGGGTTGAGGGGTGAGGTGCCCACGAGCAGTGAGCGGATGAGTTTCAGGCAATATACGGCACCTCGCAACCCAGCAGGCATATCAAGCCCGAGAACTCCCATCTGTGCAAATGTAAAGTCTCGCGATAGATTTGCGCACAGGGCGTCAGACTGCTGCGCCGGGCCTCCAGACCCGTTCACCAGAGACGGACTTATCTCGAAGAGCCGAACCAGTTGAGTGACTGGGCTCAGTGGTTGACCAGAGGGTCTTACGGGCCGAGGGCGCCAAGAGGGATGACATGGACACCGTCGGGTCGGGTGTAGGCATGGCCTTCGGCGACGATCACGCCCAACGCAACAGGTTTACCACTACTTTGCGTGTCGACCGTGTCGGCAAAACTGATCAACTGAGCGGCCGCTTTTTCGAGCACTTCGTGAGTTCCGGTGAGTTTGACCTCAAAGGCAGCCCATTGGTGGGAATCACTTTCCACCACAAAATCAACTTCACGCCCTGAGCTGTCCCGAAAATGACGGACCGATGCGTACAACGGCCCGGCGTAAACCCGTAAATCCCGTAGTACTAATGATTCAAAGAGTAAACCGAACGTTTTCAAGTCCAGGCTTAATTCCTCTGGTCCCGCCCGTAATAATGAAGCCGTCATAGCCGGGTCGACAAAATGATGTTTGGCGGAAGTCCTAACCCTGGCTTTGGACCGTAACACCGGATGCCATGCCAGCAGCGGCTCCAACACCATCAGCCGTTCGAGAGCCCGAATGTAATGCCCAACTGTGTCCGGATGCATTGGATCGTTCTCGCCGGTGTCAGCGGCTAGCGTAGTCAGAGCGGCCTCGGTCGCGGTGTTCCGCGCTA
>JAISGZ010000129.1 GCA_031262845.1 Propionibacteriaceae bacterium
ACCGGTCGAGTCATCGCTTCGAAACGGGGCGAGTTGTCGGTCCTCGCCAGCCAGTGGACGATGGCCGCCAAAGCCCTCCGTCCCCTGCCGGTCCTCCATAAAGAACTGTCCGAAGAAACTCGGGTCCGCCGCCGCTACGCCGATCTGGTGTTACGGCCGGAAGCCCAGACCATGGTCCGGACGCGCTCGATGACAATGCGAACCATCCGTCAGGTCCTGGAAGCCGAAGAGTTCCTGGAGGTCGAAACACCAGTTCTGCAACTGATTCACGGCGGCGCCGCGGCCCGGCCCTTCCGCACCCATCTCAACGCCTTCGACACCGATATGACCTTGCGGATCGCCCTTGAGCTCTATCTCAAGCGGGTCATGGCGGGCGGCGCCGAACGGGTCTACGAGATCGGCCGGATTTTCCGTAATGAAGGTATCGACTCGAGTCACTCGGCCGAGTTCTCGATGTTGGAGTTCTACGCCGCCTGGGAAGACAAACAGTCGGTCGCCCGGCTGACCGAACGGCTGATCCAAGCCACCGCCGACGCCACCTTGGGCCGCCGCCAGGTCGTGGTCGATGGCCAGGAGATTGATCTCGACGGCCAGTGGCGCTGGGTTCAGTTCTACGACCTGCTGTCGGAAGAGTTCGGTCAACCTCTGACCCCTGATACGCCGCTCGACCAGTGGCAAGGTCTGGCGGAAGGCCGTCAGGTCGAGTACAACCCGTCGTGGAGCGCGGGCAAAGTGGCACTGGAGTTATACGGCAAACTGATCGAACGCCACTTGATCCAGCCGACTTTTGTCGACGGTTTCCCGGCCCTGGCCCAACCGCTGGCCCGGCCCGACGCCAGTGGCCTTTTGGTCGAGGCCTGGGACCTCATTATTGGTGGTGTCGAACGCGGTACCGGCTTTTCCGAATTGATCGACCCGGTCATCCAGCGTCAGGTGTTGACCGCCCAGTCGCTTCAGGCCGCCGCCGGTGATCCCGAGGCGATGGAACTCGACGAAGACTTCCTGCAAGCCCTGGAATTCGGGGTGCCGCCGATGGGCGGCGTCGGGCTCGGCATCGACCGCTTGCTCATGCTTCTGACAGGGGCGGGAATTCGTGAGACGATCTTGTTCCCGCTGCTACGTCCGGCCGGGCTGGCGCACTGAGGGGCCCGAGCGCTGAGATGGTAGCGTTCGCTCGATATTCGGAGGTCGACTGTGGATAAACGCCGCACCTTGGAGAAGTACAAAACTCCCCTGATGTTGACGGCTTTGGTACTGGTGTTGGCCGGCGGCGGATTCTGGGGATATCACCTTATTATTAGTGGCCAACGTCCGCTCCTGCCCGACCCGTGCGTGACGATGTCGCTGAATGAACTCAAACCAGCCAATGTCGTCGTCCGGGTCTACAACGGCGGCACCATCCGGGGGCTGGCAGCGACCGTCGCCAAAGAGCTGAAAACCGCCGGTTTCGTCATCGCCACGACCGGGAACGCCGAAGAGCCGATCCACAACACGGTCATCATCGGCGTCTCCCCCGACAGTCCCGAAGTCCAATTCGTCGCCAGTTGGTTCGATGAAGCCATCATCCGGAGCGACGGCCGCCCCGACCACAGCGTCGACATCCTGGTCGGTGACGCCGGCAATCAAATCACGGCCGCTCCCCCAGCTTCACTGGTCATCCCCAGCGGTCAGATTTGTCTGCCTTCTCCGACTGCCAGCGCGACGCCTTAGTGTGGTGTCGGCCTGATTGGTCGTGTTGTTCTTAGCCCGATCACGTCTGATTCTCTTGCGGAGATTTTCGAAAGGATTGTTTCTTTCGGAAGATTTCTTCCTTTCGGAAGGTTTTTCCTATCGGGAAGATTTTTCCCTATCGGAAAAAACTCGTATTCACGGCCTCAGCAGTGGTCTAGCGGACTGGCGCCAAGCGCTGCCGGGCGGCTTCTGTCCAGGCCGCCAAACGGCCACCGCGGTCGAGTAATTTGAGCCGCCGCTCGACCTGAGCCCGCTGGGCGGTCGGCGTCACGATCAACAACTGATCACCGGCTTTAATCAGGTCCCGACCATGAGGCGCGAACATGTTCTCCCCCCGGATGATCAAGCTGACCGTCGAGTTGGGCGGCAGACGCAGTTCCCGGACCGCCACCCCGTGCAAGCGAGAATCCGCTGACACCTGGGTTTGGACCATGACCGCCTCGATCTGTTCGAGCGGCGCGATCTCGATATCCAATTCGTCCGGATCGCCGACCAAACCGAGCCGGCGCGCCACCCAGGGCAGGGTCGGACCGTTGAGGACCGTCAAGACGATAACCGTGACGAAGGTCAGGTCGAACACCGAATTGGCGTTGGACAAGCCCAAAGCCACCGGAATAGTGGCCAAAATAATCGGCACGGCACCGCGCAGGCCACCCCACGACAAGAAAATTTTCTCCCGCTGGCCCAAGCCAAAACCAGTCGTACAAACCCAGACCGTCAACGGCCGGACGACCAAGGTCAAGAACAGGCCGCCACTGACGCCGATGATGACGTCGGACCAGGTGATCCGCGTGACATCGGACAGCAGACCCAACATGACGAACAACGCGATCTGAGCCACCCAGCCGATCCCCTCGGCGAACGAACGGGTGGCGTGGCGGTGTGGCAATTTGCCGTTACCAAGGACGACGGCACTGACGTAGACGGCGGCGAAACCCGAGACATGGAGCAAACCACCCAAGCCGTAGGACATGACCGCCCAGCCGATCGCTGCCAACGGGTACAAACCGGAATTGGGCAAGGCGATTCGGCGCAACACCAGCACCCCGAGAAAGCCAGCCGCTATCCCGAGCACGATGCCGCCGGCCAATTCGGCCAGAATTTCCAAGCCGGTCAACAACAGCCCGGGGCCGATTGTCTCGGTTCCCATCGCCAGATGAGTCGCCGCGATCGTCAGCAACACGGCCGGGGCGTCGTTGAGACCCGATTCGCCCTCCAAGATCGACCGCAGTTTGACCGGCACCGGCACATGTCGCAAGACCGAGAAGACGGCCGCCGAATCAGTCGGCGTCATAATCGCGGCGACTAGGACGGCGACCGCGATCGGTAAACCCAAGACGAGATGGCCGAACAAAGCCTGAACGACGATCCCGAGCAAGACACCACCCGAGGCCAACAACACGGCCGGCACGATCGCCGGGCGGACATCTTCCCAGCGGGTCGACAAACCACCATCGACCAGAATCATGACCAAAGCCGCAAACCCCAAGTCGTGGGCCAATTGAGCATCGGTCAAATTGAAAGCGCCAGTTTGGGCGCCGATGACTTGCAAGGCCACGCCGAGGCCCAAAAACAACAACAGGGCCGGCAACCCGATCCGATCACCGAGCTTGGTCACCGTCACCGCCGCCAGTAAAACCACGGCGCCGACAAGGAAAATCAGTTCGAGATTCACCGCCACCTCTTCTCTTTGTCAGCTGTGAGCCCTTACGCTAGCGGACCGTTCTGACAGTGGCTGGCCTGACCAAGCCGCGGTTCATCGTCTCAATCTGATCAAGGTCCGGCTGACCGGAGGCGGCCAGGGCCGCATCGCAACCGCGACCATCGACCGGTCAACCCGGTCAAGTGGAACTGAGGAATGACAACCCGCTAGACTGCCCGTCGGTCAACCGGGAGGCGTCGCCTAGTTCGGTCTATGGCGCCCGCCTGCTAAGCGGGTTGAGGGTTCATCCCCTCTCGTGGGTTCAAATCCCACCGCCTCCGCGTTCAGACTCCGAGGAACTGAGTTCCTGCCAAGGCCGGCCCGTCTCAGGGTCGGCCTTGGACGTTCTGGGCACGGCAATCCTGGGTCGGCGTCGGTTCACGGTGCGTCGCCAACGACTAGGAGGTTCGGCAGCCTCCAAGAGTCGCTAAGGTCTCTTCTAGCCGATTACGATGGGCGTGGCAAGAGCTACATTACTGTCGTGCCCCGAGGGAGGTATCTATGGCCGCCGAGGGCAAGCGTCCGCGTCGCCTCGATCCGGCGCAGGTTACGCCACCGCCGACTGAGTCAGGCGCGTCTGATCGGCCCCGATCGACCCGGTCAGGAGCGCCTCGTCAGGCTGCCGCCAACCGCCGACCCGACCCGGCTCAGCCGTCGGCCGACCGGCCCCGGCGCCGGCTCCGACCTGACTCGGCCCAACCCACCACCAGCGGGGCTCCGACGGCGCCGGAAACCACGACCGGACCGGTACCTCGACCGGTCACTCCCCCGCGCCGGACTCGCCGCCTCCAACCACCGTCGACTCAAGCCCCCGCCCCGGCCCCAGCGCCGACCGAGGAAACCCCAGCCGCCACGACCGGAGGTCCCCGGCGTCGGCCTGGCTCCGTTCCCACGACCCAGGCCGGTCAGCGCCCGCGCCGGCTCAACCCAGCGACCGGGGCCCCACCGGCTGCCGAACCAGCGCCGGATCGGCCGCGTTTACGGACCGACGCGGCGGCCGCTAGCCAACCGGAAGAGGTTGCCCCGACCCGGCCCACAGGTCGGCGGACCGCCCGGCCGAGCCAACCTGGCCGCCAGCGCAGACTGGCGCCTGAACCGACGACACCGCCAGCCCACCAAGCCGACCCGCCACCGGCTGACTCGGCCGAAATTACGGCCGTCCGGCCGCGCTCGCGCCGCCCTGGGCCAGCCGAAGCCGGTCACCGGCCGGCGCGCGCCCGACGTCCCGAAACTCGACGCCAAGCCGACGCCCCCACGGCCTCTGATGAGGTCGCGGCGGCTGCGGCCGAACGCGAACCATCACGGCGGCCACCGCGCGGCCGGCGCTTGGGGACCGAGGCCACGGCCGTACCAACGCCTGAATTACTGACACCTGGCGAGCCCGATTTCGACCGTCCGGTCCATTTGCCGGCGGTCTTCGGGGAACTGGCCGAACTCAGTGACGATGACACCAGCCCCCACCTGACGGGGACAGTTTTACCACCCTGGTCAGCGGTTTCGGCGACCACTGCGGTGGAGCCCGACGAACTTGAGGAAGAGGAAACGGCCGACGCCGACGAACCCAGCGCCGACGCCGATTCGGCTCAAAACTTGGCTGAACCGGTGGCCCGTCAGCGTGGGTCCCGTCGCCCCAGTACGCACAGCGGCCGTCGCTTGGCCGCCGACCCAACCGTGACCACCGGGTC
>JAISGZ010000135.1 GCA_031262845.1 Propionibacteriaceae bacterium
AACGGCTGGGCCAATCAGTAAGCGGGGCCGGGCCGGCCAGGCCGACCGGCGCGGTGAGATCGATAACGACCGGGGCGGTGAGGTTGATAACACCGGTCCAGTCTGAAGCCGCCGTGGCCCAGGTTGAGGTGGTTATCCCCAGATTCCCGGGAACGGACAACAGCGCCGATGACACGGACAACACCGGGGAGTGCGGGAATCAGTGGACAACCGGTCAGCGGTGGTGGCGGCGGAAACGAGGCTGAAGTGTTGAGAAAAGGGTGGAAGGTCGAGAAAGAGCGGAATGGCGAGAATGCGTTGGGGGAAGACGGAGAGTCGGAAAAGCTAGTGGCGGGTTCCGAAGAACCCGCCACTGAAGCATTAAACCGAAGAGCTGAGATCAGGCTTTACCCAAGATGCGGTTGAGGTTGGTGCCACAAACCGGGCACTTACCCTTGGCCATCCGCGTACCGTTCTTACTGATAACGATGTCGCCGGTAGCCTCTCGCTTAGCCTTGCACTTGACGCAGTAAAACTCGCCCGTGTACTTATCTTCCGCCACAGTTCCTCCTTGATCACGGTGGCCCTGTGCCACCTGGTATCGGCCGTACAGACTTTAGGGGTAGCCCCCCAGAGCTGGGGTAGCGACTCGCTTAAGCGCACGGGCTGACTTGGGAGCGAGGCCCTTTGGGGAGCTTCTAGCCTTCCCCTGCCAGCTGCCGCCGCACAAAGGGCCTCGCGTGCGGCCAACGTTAGTGACGACCACCGTGCCGGTCAAACGGCAGTCAGGTTGCCGGGGGCTCATCGGCCAGCAAACGGCGCAGTTCAGCATCCAGCGGATCGTCGCTGACACCGGACCGGCGCCGCTCCAAGAAACCGTCCGGATCGGTCAGATCCTCGGCCGAGGGCATCCGGTCGGGGTGGTTCCAGACTTCATCCCGACCGTCGACATCAGTCAGCGCCAACAACCGGCCCCAGAAGGCCTCCGCCTCCCGCAACCGTTTCGGCCGGATAGTCAGACCGAGCAAGGTGGCGAAGACATCAGCCGCCGGCCCCCGGGCGGCCCGTCGCCGCCAGACCGTTTCGGCCAACGCCACGGCCGATGGCATCCAATCCTGGGTGGCTTGGCCGGTGACGTGGTCAACCCAGCCTTCGACCAGGGCGATGAGAGTTTCCAGTCGCTCCAAAATCGCCACCTGTTCGGTGGTTTTGGCCGGGTCGAACATGGCCGTGTTGATGTCGATCTCGAATTGGCTGACCGCTTCGGCCGTGACTTCACGCGGGACGGCTTGCTCGATCGCAATCGACAGGGCGTCCGGGTCGATCCGGATTTCGCGAGCGTAGTGCTGAACCAAGGCGATCAATTGGGGGCCGATCCAGGCCACGTCGTGGAACAGCCGTTGGCGTGCCGATTCACGACTGGCGTGATAGAGCAGAACATCGGTTTCCGGCAGTTCGAGGTCGCGTGCCCAAGCCAACAGGTTGGTCATGAGGATCGCCACTTGGGCTTGGTCGGTCAGGGGGAAGCCACTATCGGTGGCGGTCACGATGTCGGCCGCGATCCGGCCTAATTCCCGCCCTAGCCGGGCGCCGAACATACCATCGGCGGCCTGACGCAGGATCGGCTGAAGCACGTCGGACAACTCGGCCAGTTCCGGCACCTGGTCGGCTTCGGCCAGCCGCTGGCTCATAGCGCTGTGGAGACCGGCCGCGATAGTCGAGATGACCGGTTCGATCATGCTCTGCCAGCGGGGCATGGTCTGATCGATCCAATCGGTCCGACTCCAGGCCACCGGCACCGTGGCCAGACGGGGAAAAGCCGTGTGTTCGTCGAGCCACAGATCGACCAAGTGGGCGGCGTCGGTTACTTGGCGTTGCTGTTCCGAAGTCGGGGCCGGGTCACTACCGAGTTGGGTGACCTGTTGGTGGGCGGCTTCCTTGGCGGCTTTCCAAGTCACGGGTTGGCTGCCGCTCCCGGCCAGATCGGCGCGACGCTTTAACTGCGACACCATCTGGTGGGCCAGCTGGCTGAGCATGTCCTCCAAGCTGGCCCCTTCTTCGACCGGGATGCCGGCTTGGCGCAGCAACTCGGCGATGCCGTCCTCGGGGCGACCGGACCAGGGGGATGACGCCTCATCCGGTGACTGATCGTCATCGGGCCGGTCGTCAGCCGGATCGCTCATCAGGGTCACCTTTCTCTCGTGACTAGCCAACATCTCTGACCGGCGGCAGCTTGGCCAACGACTGAGCGGCCACGGTCCGGATATCAACTCTGACCACCATTGTGGACCACAACCAGGCCATCACGGTTCCAGGTCTGAGCCGGCGACCCGGTCGGCGTCGCCGCTGGGAGCCCAAGATGGGTAGTCTGGCGCCGTTGGTGAGGTGCGCGGTTCTCAATGATCCGGCGGCGAGCGATCCCTGAGGTGTGATGAATAAGTACGCCACGACGGCAGCGGTGGCCTTGGTCGGCTTGGTCGCCTTGGTCTTGACGGTGGCGTTGTGGCCGATCGATGTCGTAACCCGGACGCCGGCCACGGTGGTCAACCTGACGGCCTCGACCGCGAGCCGGCCAGTCATCAACCTGACCGGGCCGGTGTCCTATGACTCGGCTGGCCAGATGCTCTTACCAGGTATGGCCCAGACGCCGGTGGAGGGTCGGGTGACACTGGTCGAGGCGATCTTTCACGATCTCCACCCGAACGACGAAGTCTTGCTCCGGTCGGACGTCTACCAGCCGACTGATACGGCGGCCGGTGTCGCCCAGCGCCAGCAGGCCGAACTCGTCCAGATGGAGACCGCCGCTACCGTGGCCGCTTTGCGGCAGTTGGAAGACGATCGGGGGCCGGGCTACGGCCCGGCTTTGGTTCAGGAATATGCCCTCGTCGAATCCGTCTCAACTGGTGGACCGGCGGATGGCAAATTGGCGGTCGGCGATCGCTTGCTGCGGATTGGTGATCAGCCGGTCACGACCGTGGCTCAGGCGATCGAAACGGTCCGGACCAATAACAGCGTCGGCACGAATCTGCCCGTGACGGTG
>JAISGZ010000218.1 GCA_031262845.1 Propionibacteriaceae bacterium
AGCCGCCTTGAAAGCGGCCGGGCTGAAAGGTCCCGTGGGTTCGAATCCCACCCTCGCCGCCAGTGCCGACACCGGCGAACATCTCTCCGATTTCTATCAGGAGACGTTCGCCGGTGCGACAGACCACTAGCAGTGGTGGATCTGGCTCAGTCGGTGACGTCACGACGCCGGTGCCAGATCAAGGCCACCGAGGCCGCCAGCACCATCAGGCCGCCGAGCACTGCCACACTGACCGGCATCCGGCCACCAGTGTCGGGTAACCGCGAGGTTGTGGGGTAGATGGTCAGCGGCGAAGGCTTGGGCGTCGGACCGGCTGACGTGATGCCGGAATCGGCGGTGGACGCCGGACCGGGCGTCGTCGTCACCGCCGGGTCGAGTACGGGTGCGGACGAGGTGGCGTCACCATCAGGATCGACCACCGGCACCGAGGGTGCGATCGTCTGACCGTCGGCGTTGACCGGTAGCACCGGGCAGCCGGCGTCAGTCCACTGGTCGGTGATGGCCGAGCAGCGGAACAGCGACGGGTTGATGACCTCGGGCGACCGCCACACCTGGGCGGCCTGCTCGTAGTCGTAGGCCAGCGCCAGCAGTTCCGGCTCCGACCAGGCGGTGCCGAGGAAGACGATCGAGGCCGGCCGCAGATTGTCGGCCGCATAACCGGCCGGCACCGAGACCGACGGGTAGCCGGCCCGCGCGCCGACGCCGGTTGTCTGGGAGAACGACACGATGGCGTCCAGCTGGTGGTCAGTCAGCACCAAGTCGATCGCCTGGCGGGTCTGGCTGATGCCCTGATCGCGGGCTTGCTCATAGTCGGCCAGCTGCACCGGATCGCTCAAGTCCACCTGTGCGCCCTGGTCGAAGTAGTACTGGCCGAACTTGGCGCCTTGCGGATGGTCGATGTTGTACTGCCGGATTTGGTCGAAGGTCTGCATCGGCGCGCCTGCCGGCAGCCGCGACAGATAGGCGTTGAGATCACGTTTGAACTCTTGCACCAGGATGCTGGGGGCATCGGTGTTGCCCACCGTCACCGGCACCAGCTCGGCGCCCTGCGCCTGCAACTCGGCCAAGGCCGTCTGGTAGAGCGGGTCGTCGTTCGCGACCACACCCAACCGGGCGCCGGCTAGGGCCTGATCGGACAAGACGCTGGTGAAATCGAAGCCCACCAGCGGATTGGCCGCCGTCACGGCATCCTCTGAATCGACGGCGGACAGCGGCCCCAGCAGGGCGGCGGCGTCGTAGACGGTCTTGGTCATAGGACCGGCCGTGTCCTGGGAGGCGGCGATCGGGATGATGCCTGTGCGTGAGACCAAGCCGACGGTCGGCTTGACGCCCACCACCGAGTTGGCTCGCGCCGGCGACAGAATCGAGCCCGAGGTTTCGGTGCCGATCGTCAAGGTGGCCAGGCCGGCCGCCGCCGCCACGCCCGAACCCGAGCTGGAACCACTCGGCGTCTGGCTGGCGTCATAGGGGTTGATCACCTGACCGCCGAGCGACGAGTAGCCCGACGGCATACTACGGGCGATGAAGTTGGCGAATTCCGACAAGTTCGTCTTGCCGAGAATGATGACGCCGGCCTCCCGCAAGTCGGCCGTCAGGGGCGCGTCAGCCGCCGGATACGAGTCGGCCAGGGCGATGGAGCCAGCCGTCGTCGGCAAACCGGCAACGTCGATATTGTCCTTCAGGAGAATAGGGATGCCGTGGAGCGGGCCACGCAGGTTGCCGGCGGCTCGTTCGGCGTCCAGCTGAGCGGCCTGCTCGAAGACGTCGGGACTGATCGCCCGGACGGCGTTGAGATGGGGGCCGTTGATGCTGAGCTGGTCGATCCGGTCGAGATAGGCCTGAACCAGATCGACTGACGTCAGCTGGCCGGCGGCCAGGGCGGCCTGGACCTCCGGCACACCGGCGGTGGCCAAGTCGAGGGTGACGGCCGGGGCGGCGCTGGCCGGGGCTTGGGGAAGCGCCAGGCCGGCGGCGGCCAGCAGGGTGACGGCGCCGGCAGTCACCAGCCGGTTCCGACAGCGGGGAGATGTCTGACTAGGCAAGGGATTCCTCCTGTCCAATCGCCACCCGGTGGTGGCGTCCGGATGCCATCCCAGCTCAGATGGGTTGCAGCCCGGTGACAGCAGAGTTTCCAACAGACGGCTGGTCTGTTGCGATCAGGTGTCGGCGGGTCGGAGGTCCGCGAACGGCATCTGGCCACCGATCCCCGATCCGCAGTCGAAGAGCGGCGACTCAGAACTTAAGGAATGAGTTGAAGCTCCGCCACCTCATCGGGGCTGACATCGAAGAGACGGCTGACCTGGGCTGGTTCCAATCCCTCCGGCAGACCACTAGTGGACGGCCGGCGCCAACAGATGGATGCGGGCTCGGGGCGGGACTTGATCGACCGCCTGCTGAATTTCCTGGTACAAGCGCAGGAAGTCGTTGTCTGATTGGCCAGCTGGATGGGCAATGATGGTCCGCCGCTGTTCACCGTGATACAAAGCCAGCTTGTCTTTGTGGCGGGACAATGCAACCCGGCTGACATCAGTCCAGGCGCCGGTCCGTTCACCGCTCGGCCCCGTGATCGAGTAGCCGTGACGATCGAGTTCAACCCGGATTTGACCGCGACGGTAAGCCATTAACGACAAGATCAAGCCCACCAGGCCCAGCCCGCCGCAGATGGCGGCGCTGATGAAGCGGTCAAGTGGTTGGACGCCCGCCAGACCGATACCGCTGAGGATGGCTGCGACCAAGAGGAGCAGGACAGCCAGACCCATGAGCCGGGGTAGCCGGGGTTTGAGCACGTAGCTGGACATTGCCCGTTCACTCTATAACTCACGGCCGGGGTCGAGAAATCGGCGACCGACCTCAAGGTCGTCGGGTCTGGGTTTACCAGCCGGCGTTCGGGTTGAAGGCGCAGAAGGTGTCGAGCGTTTGCGGTTGCCAGATATTGCTGGGGTCACCGGCCGCCGGCTGAGCCCGCACCTCCAGCCCTTGATCGACCAGGTTCCGCATCAGATCGGCGCTGGTCCGGGTGGCGGAAAAACCTTGCTGGCCACTGACGAACTGCATGCCGACGACGGCCCCATCGTGAGTTTGGAAAACCAGGCTGGCCAGGTCATCGACCAGCCAGTCGGGTACGTCGCTGCGGAAACTTTCCGGGGCCCAGTTGAGGTCCGCGAAGGGCCGCGCTAGTCGGGTCGGGCGGGCTTGGTCGACCAGATCGTAAATTACACAGCGAACTCGGGCGGTCTGGCGAGCATCGTCGTTAGCACCGCTGGTCAGGTAATTGAGCACTTCCGAGCCAGTCGCCAATTCGGTGTCGGCGCCGGCCGGGATGAGGCCTTGGGCGCTGTCGAGATCCTGATTGACGTTGACCGTGATACCGCCGAGACCATCGACCAGGTCGGACAGGGCCGCCAGATCAAGCGCTAGGTAGTAGTCGATCGTCAGGCCCAGCATGTAACCCACGGCCAGTTTCATGCCGTCGGCGCCGAGATTGTCACTGTGGTAGCGCGATAGATCGACCGAGCGAGACAGATTGGAGTACATCGCCCCCAGTTGGTAGGCCGGGTTGGACGGGTTGGCGCCGTCTGACCAGCCACGCGGGAAATCTGTCCGCAGTGGTGAATCCTCGGGGAACTGAGCCGAGGCCAAACTGCTGGGAACCGAGATCAACAAGGTGTTACCAGTGGCCGTATCGACACTGGCGACCATGATGGCTTGGGCGATCGGGTCACCTTCGGCCGTCGAATCCAAGCCCAGCAGGAGAACGTTGATCTGGGGGATATCGCGCCAGGGGTCGACCAGCGGCAAAGAATCGCCGATCGCAGCCGGCGCTATGGTCTCGGCCCGGCCATCGGGGAAGGCCGTTTCAACGGCGCCGGCTTGGGACCAACTGAAGCTGCCGAAACCCACCAGACCGATGGCCAGGAGAACGGTCAAGCCGCTCGGTAAGGCCCAACCAGCGCTGCCGGCACCCGCTGGACGCAGACGCCGATAGGTCGAGAAGGCCACCAGGGCGCAGATCACGACGATGACCGCGGCGACGGCGCTGACCACCCGTAAAGCCGTCGGACTGAAATAGAAATTGACGAGGTGGGCCGGGCTCAACACCGTCCACAAGAGCCCGACCAAGCCCAGGGCCATGAGCCCGATCAGAGCCACGCCACCGGAGCGGCGCTGAGTCTTCCACAGCCCCAGTCCCGGCACGATGGCGCTGACAACAGTCCAGATCAGGGCTTGGCGGTGACGGTGGTCGGTCGGAGCGGGGGTTTCGACGGGGCCAATGATCAGACGTTGCGACTGACCGCTGTCGACGCTGGTCGCGTCCGTGTCGTCCGGTTCTGTGTCGTCGGGTTCCGTGTCGTCCGGTTCGCTGGTGGCGTCAGCCGTGTCAGCGGTCTGAGCTGGGACGCTGGTCTTCGTCGGCTCGGCCGTGTCGCTGCTGCCAGCGGTGTCGATGGCTACAGCGTGGGCCGGTTTGCGGTCGCCGGTCGCTGCCAGACCAGTGAAATCAGCCGCCTCGAACTCGCTCGCCGAAACCCTGGTGGGAGAAGCAGCCGAGGTACTCACGACCTCGTCGAGCCCAGTTTCGTCAACCTCCGGTTCAGCTGGCGTGGTCAGTTGAGAGGGAGTCTGTGGGCTACTGCTGTCGGCGGTGGCAGCGTCGTCCAGACCGAATTCAAGGGTGATGGGCTCGTCGACATCCGTGTCACTGCCGTCAGCGGTGTCGGTGATCCACCAACTATCCGTCTCGTCGGCCAACCAGTCGCCGTCCTCGGCTTCAGTTGTCGGCTCGGCTGGGCTGGCGGTAGGAGCAAGTTCCTCGTCAGTCGTATCGACAGTGGTGTCGGCTTCGTCTGGTTCGTCCTCCGCGATGTCGTCCAGACCGAACTCAAGGGTGATGGGTTCGTCGAGATCAGTGTCGAGGGCGGTGGGAAGGTCTTGCCCGTCGTCGAGGGCGGTGAGAGGGGCCTGAGCTGGTTCCAGACTCAACCAATCACTCTCGTCCGTGGTGACCTCAGCCGGTGAGGCCGCGAGGCCATCGTCAGCCGTTAGCCAGGCGGGCAGGGGGGTATCGGGTGTTTCCGCTGATTCGGGGAGGTCAGGCGTAGTCAGCGAGGCTGGACTGGTGCTTTCGGCTGGATCCGCCGCGACGGAACTGAAGTCGGCTGTTAAATCGGTTGCCGGTTCAGTTTCCGGGGCCACGTCAGGTTGATCGGCCAGTTCACCTTCGTCAACCGGTTCAGCTCCGTCGGCCGGTTCAGTTTCGTCAACCAAGTCGGGTTCGGAAGCTAGTCCTGGCTCGGCATTGATTGCCGAAATGTCGCCGAAATCATCATCGGCGCTGACTGCTGAAGTGTCGCCGAGGTCATCATCGGCGCTGACGGATTGACTTGAGTCGCCCTCCTCATCGTCAGCATCAGCGCTGACGGTAGAGGATTCGGGTGTCGATCCAGCGGCCAGTTCGGGGTGGTCGAGGCCGATTCGGCCCTTGGCGACCAGCCGGTCGAGGCGTTGCTGGCGCTTG
>JAISGZ010000237.1 GCA_031262845.1 Propionibacteriaceae bacterium
GTACTGTCACCTGTTGGGTCACCGATCTGGCTGCACTGTCGGCCAGTGGTGGAACCGTTGTACTCAGAAATCCTCCGTTAGCTTGACGACGCCGTCATTGTAAGCCGCTGAGCCTAGTGGTCGGTGGTGACTCCACGACTTATTCACGACCCCGGTGAGGTCCCCAGCGGCGTTGTCGTCGTAACCAATATTCACTATGGGCTCCTCCGACGGGCTGACCACTCAACCGGCAGCCGCCCATCACTCGACGTAATCGAGATCATCCGACGGGTCGATGACGTGCATAGCGGCTTCTTCGGCCGTCGCCCCACCACCGTCGATCCCGCAATCGACCGCCATCGTGTCGTCGTCCGACCCGGTGAAGTCCGCCCCCGAAGCCGCCAGCCGACCAGCCCGGCGGTTGCCGACCTGGCCACTTTGGCCCGGCTCGGGCCGCCACATCAACGACTCCCCCATCACCTCGGGTTCTTCGGCGGCAATCTGTTGGTCGATCGGCTCGCCGCGGCGCATCTCGTCGGCGGTGTTGCCGTAGGTCTGCAGGACCGACCAGTGATCGGGCGCGATCAAGCCCTCGTCCAAAATGTCGTCCACGCCGCGGTTAATCAAAGTGTCTTCACTTTGGAGCTGATCGAGTTGCTCTTCAGCCTCGGGGACGAATACCTCTTCGCTCATAGCTTGATCCTGCCACAACGCCGGGCTGGTCTCTAGAGGGGGCAGAAAATCTCCTAACCAAGCCGACTAATGCCAGAATGGGTGGTATGTCATCCCAGCCGTTCTTCGCCGCCCGCTGGGAGACGGTTTTTGACCGCCGACTGGAGAAGACTTTTCGCCGCCTCGGCTGGCGTGATTCGGTCATTGGCTACACCGGTTACGGGACAACCCGACGGGTCCGGCTGATGGCCCGCGTGACCTTGGCCCCGAAACACCGCCCCCTGGCCGGCGCCCTGCGCGACGACAACTGGCGGGAACGCCGGGGCTGGCGGAATTTCTGGTCGATTTCCTGTGTCAACCGGGCGGCCCGAATTCAGGTCGGCCAGGCTCAAGTCCACGTCGTGACCGACCGCGGTGGCTATATCGACGTCGCCATCAGCGACCACGGACTGGCCCCCGGCTGGCATCACGCCGTCATCGAAACCGAAGACAACCGGCCAACCCAGGCTCGGGTGCTGATCGTGGCCGACGACGTCCGCTTCGGCTTGATCTCCGACATCGACGACACGATCATCTCCAGCCACATGCCCCGGCCGCTGTTGGTGGCTTGGAACTCCCTGGTGGTGACGGAATCGGCCCGCCAACCGGTCCCCGGAATGGCCCGTTGCTATCAACAGATTCTCCACGACCACCCGGGGACGCCGGTGTTCTACGTTTCGACCGGCGCCTGGAACACCTTCCCCTTCCTCAACCGCTTCATGCAGCACCGCGGTTTCCCCAGCGGGCCGATGCTGTTGTCCGATTGGGGGCCGACCAACACCGGTTGGTTCCGCAGTGGCCCGACCCATAAATTACGGGCCCTGCGGACCTTGGCCCGCGACTTTCCCAATATCCAGTGGCTCTTGGTCGGCGACGACGGTCAACACGACGCCGCCATCTACAGCCAATTCGCCCGCGAATTTCCCGGCGCCGTCCGGGCCATCGCCCTGCGTGAACTCAATCCGGTCCAACAGGTCTTGGCCCACGGCAGTTGGTACGAACGCCCAGCCGCCCCAGCCTCCGGCCCCGGCCCGCTGCCGCCGATCGTGCGGGGTCCGAACGGCGACGAATTGTGGGCTCACTTGCAGCCGATTTTGGACGCCACCAGCTGAAACACCGGGCTCAGTGCCGTGACTCCAAGTCAATTTGTCGCTGGTGCGGTTCACCGTCGCTCATGAAACTGATTCGCGGCCGCCAGACCGTTGTGGCTTCGATCAGGCAACGAACTCCGTGGCGAATCACGGCACCAACCCTCGCGGCGCGGTAGTCTCACGCTCGGTTCGGTGTCACCGGGGTGTCCCCGTGACGCCCGGCGGTCCGGTGTCACAGTCTGGTGGAATCAAGCTTGAGCCGCCGACCGCTACCGTCCGCCGGCTACAGGACACTTTTCGACCTGGTCTTGAGATGAAGGAGTCACCGCCCGGTATGGCTGTCAAACCCCCCGTACTTGAGGACGATCTGGAAGAGAAGATCGTCGACATCGACGTGTCCCAGGAAATCGAGACCAGCTACCTCGAATACGCCTACTCGGTGATCTACTCCCGGGCCTTGCCGGACGCCCGCGACGGCTTGAAACCGGTTCAGCGGCGGATTCTCTACTCGATGAATCAGATGGGTATCCGCCCGGACACGGCCCACGTCAAATGTGCCCGCGTGGTCGGTCAGGTCATGGGCGTGCTCCACCCCCACGGTGATTCGGCGATCTACGACGCCCTGGTCCGCTTGGCCCAAACCTGGTCGTTACGGCTGCCGCTGATCGACGGTCACGGCAACTTCGGCTCACTCGACGCCAGCCCGGCGGCCATGCGCTACACCGAGTGCCGGATGGGTCCGGCGGCGGTGGCCATGACGGCTGATCTCGACTCCGAGGTGGTTGATTTCCGGCCCAATTACGACGGTAAGGAAACCGAACCGGCGGTCTTACCGGCGGCCTTCCCCAACCTTCTGGTCAACGGCGCCACCGGTATCGCCGTCGGCATGGCGACCAATATGGCGCCCCACAATCTGGTCGAAGTCATCGCCGGCCTGAAACACCTACTCGACCACCCTGACGCCGGCCTCGACGAGTTGATGCGCTTCGTGCCGGGGCCGGACCTGCCGACCGGCGGCAAGATCATCGGCCTCGACGGTATCCGTGAGGCCTACGCCACTGGCCGGGGGGCCTTCCGGATTCGGGCCACGGCCCGCATCGAACAGGTTTCGCCGCGCCGTAAAGGCATCGTCGTGACCGAGCTGCCGTACCAGGTCGGGCCCGAGAAGATCATGGAACAGATCAAGACGCTGCACGACAAGAAGGCCATCAGCGGCGTGGCCGACGTCAAAGACCTGACCGACTTGGCCCACGGCACGCGCCTCGTCATCGAGGTCAAGAATGGCGTCAATCCCGAAGCCATGTTGGAGTTGCTCTACCACAAGACGAAACTTGAGGACTCGTTCTCGATCAACAACGTGGCTTTGGTCGACGGCCAGCCCCAAACGCTCGGCTTAGTCGACCTGATGCGGGTCTATCTCGACCATCGGCTGACCGTCACCTTACGCCGGGCGCAGTACCAATTAGCCAAGGCCCAAGACCGATTACACCTGGTCAAGGGCCTGTTGCTGGCGATTCTCGACATCGACGACGTCATCGCCATCATCCGCCGCTCGGACGACGCCAGCCAGGCCCGGGAACGGCTCAAGGAAGCCTTCGAACTCGACGATGTCCAGGCCAATTACATCCTCGATATGCAGCTGCGGCGCCTGACCCGGCTGTCCAAGCTGGAGTTGGAACAGCAACGGGACGAACTCGAAGCCACAATCGCCGAGTTGACCGAGATCACGGCTTCCGACACCCGCCTGCGTCAGGTCGTGGCGGCCGATCTCGACGCCGTCGCCCACCAGTTCGGCACCCCGCGCCGGACCATCCTGTTGTCCGGCGGCGCGCCCGTGACCGCCAAAGCCGCCGCCTCGGTCGCCACCCCGATCGAAATCCCCGATGGCCCGGCCCTGGTCGCCTTGAGCGCCACCGGCCTGATCGCCCGCGTCGATGGTGACGACCGGCCTGGTGATGGTGGTCCGCGCTCGGCCCACGATGTCCTCCGCTCGGCTATCACGACCACGACCCGCGGTCAGTTGGGTTTGTTGACGTCGCTCGGCCGGATCGTCCGGCTGCCGGCCATCGACCTACCGGCCATCCCGCCGACGGCCGGGGCGATCAGCCTCCAAGGTGGTTCGCCGCTGGCCGAATTAGTCAGTCTCCAAGCCGCTGAGCGGCCGCTCGGTTTGACGACCTTGTCCGAGGCCACAGCCGGTTGGGCGTTCGGCACCAAGCGTGGCGTAGTCAAGCGGACGAACCCCGAACTGCTGGGCAAGGACGCCTGGGACTTGATTCGGCTGGAGGACGGCGATGAGGTCATCGGCGCTGTTGAAGTCGTCGATCCCGACGCTGACTTCGTCTTCATCACGTCGGACGCCCAGTTGCTGCGCTTCCCCGTGGCCAAAGTCCGGCCTCAGGGCCGCAGTGGTGGTGGCATGGCTGGGATCAACCTGGCTCACGGAGCCGAGGTCATCTTCTTCGGCGCCGTCGGTGGGGCTGAGGCGGCCGAGGGAGCTGAGAACCAGGTTGTGACCGTGGCCGGGTCTTCGGCCGCCCTCCCCGGCACCGAGGCCGGCAGTGTCAAGGTCACACCGTTCGACCTCTACCCTGCCAAAGGCCGGGCCACCGGCGGGGTGCGCTGCCAACGTTTCCTGAGGGGCGAAGACCGGCTCTTGCTGGCCTGGGCCGGTCCGGGCCCAGCCGTTGCCACGGCCGCCTCCGGGTCACCGATCAGCTTGCCGGAGCCGGATAGCCGCCGCGATGGTTCGGGTACGCCAGCCGCTCAGCCGATTGCGGGTATTGGGAGTCGCCGGGTTTAGTGCCGACAAGGCACTAGGCGTCGATCCGGGGCGATGGGCATCAATCCGGTCGCCGTCGCCATCGATCGGCCAACACTGCGAGCCGTTAGGCCTAGGCGTCGATCCGATCGGCGTCAGGCACGAAACGCCCTCGGATCGGCCAGCGAGCCGTCAGGTTGAGGCGCCTAGGCGTCGATCCGGTCGGCGTCGAGGGCGTAAGCCCCTTCGATGATGAATTCCCGGCGCGGCCCGACTTCGTTGCCCATCAGCCGTTCGAAGGTTGAAGCGGCTTGGGCGGCGTCTTCCACCCGCAGCCGCCGCAGGGTCCGATGGCGCGGGCTCATCGTCGTATCGGCCAACTGATCGGCGTCCATCTCCCCCAGCCCTTTGTAGCGCTGGGGCTCCTTGAAACGAATACCGCGCTTCGTCAATTCGGCCGCTTTACGTTGATATTCCGGGTCCGAGTAGGTGTAAAGATACGGTTCCTGGCCCTTTTTCGGGTTGATGATCTCGAATCGGTGCAACGGCGGTACGGCCGTGTAAATACGCCCCATTTCCAACATCGGCCGCATGTATTTGAAAAACAACGTCGCCAACAAACAGCGGATATGGGCTCCGTCCGAATCCGCGTCGGCCATAAAAATAACCTTGCCGTAACGGGCCTGATCAATGTCGAAGGTGCGCCCCGAACCAGCCCCGACGACCTGAATGATGGCCGCGCACTCGGCGTTTTTCAGCATGTCGGTAACCGAGGCTTTTTGGACGTTGAGAATCTTGCCCCGAATCGGCAATAGGGCCTGAAACTCGGAATTCCGGGCCAATTTGGCGGTCCCCAAGGCCGAGTCGCCTTCGACGATGAACAATTCGGTGCGTTCGCTGTCGTTGGACCGGCAATCCGACAATTTCGGCGGCATGGTGCTGGAAGCCAAAGCGTTCTTGGCCCGCTGGGCTTCCCGCTGCGACCGGGCCATGACCCGGGTCCGGGCGGCCTGGACGACCTTCTCCAGGACCGACCGGGCAGCCGCCTTAGTGGCCGCCTTCTGACTCGTCAAATAGTCGCTGAGTTCTTTTTCAACCACCCGGGCGACGATCTTGGTGACCGCCGGCGTTCCCAAAACCTCTTTCGTCTGGCCCTCGAATTGGGGCTCCGCCAACCGCACCGTGACCACGGCCGTCAGCCCTTCGAGGATGTCGTCCCGGGTCACCTCTTCACCGGCTTTGGCGATCCGGCGACCCTCCAAAGCGGTCGCGAAAGCCCTGACCAAACCGCGTTCGAAACCGGTCACGTGGGTGCCACCCTTGGGCGTGGCGATGATGTTGACGAAACTGGCGACGACCGTGTCGTAACCCGTCCCCCAGCGGACCGTGATATCGATATCGAGGTCCCGGTCAACATCGGTCGGGATCATGGCGTCGTTGTCGTCGAGCATCGGGACGGTCTCGACGAAGTGATCGTGGCCCTGGAGGCGGATAACCTCGGTCAAGGGCGGATCGGGCGCCAAGAACTCACAGAATTCGGCGATCCCGCCGTCGAAACGGAAACTTTCGGCAACCGGGTCACCGGTCCGCCGGTCGGTCACGGCCAACGTCAGCCCGGGTACGAGGAAAGCGGTTTGGCGAGCCCGGCTGATGAGTTTGCCCCAGCTCAGTTCGGCGTCGGGCAAGAAAATCTGCCGGTCCGGCCAGTAGCGGACGCGCGTCCCAGTGCGCCGTTTCGGCACCCGGCCGACCTGACGCAAGCCCGACTGGGGCGTAAATGGCGCGGCTGGGCCATCCCCGGCGAAAACCCCGGTCACCCCCCGGCGGAAACTCATCGCCCAGGTCACGCCGTCCCGGTCAACTTCGACATCAAGCCGGGCCGCCAAGGCGTTGACGACCGAGGCCCCGACGCCGTGCAAACCACCGGCGGCGTTGTAACTGCCGGCGCCGAATTTGCCGCCGGCGTGGAGTTTCGTGAAGACGACCTCCACCCCGCTCAGACCAGTCTTACGTTCGGTGTCAACCGGAATCCCCCGCCCCTGGTCGGCCACCTGGATCGAGCCATCCTCGTTCAGCCCGACCTCGATCGCCTGGCCAAAACCGGCCAAGGCCTCGTCAACCGAGTTGTCGATGATCTCCCACAGACAGTGCATCAGCCCCTTGGTGTCGGTCGAACCGATATACATCGCCGGGCGTTTCCGGACCGCCTCCAAACCTTCCAGCACCAACAGGTGCCGGGCGTCATAAGATCCGGTCAGCGACGGCCGGTTCATCGTTGCGTCACGAGTCACCCGGCAAGGGTAACGGGAGTTGGCCGGCTGAGGCCGACGACCCGTCGCCGGCCCGGCGATCACAGTCCAGTTGCAGGTCAACAAAGGTTTGCCGAGTCGGTGGGCGCTCACCCCGGGCCACCACGCCAGCCTGAACGTCTGGCGACCACCGATGACCAGCCACGAAAATTGGGGTGTGATGGCTGGTAGCGCCATCACACCCCAATTGAAAACTTCGAGTCACTCGTCCAAGTGGCTCAAACGGTGAGAGGTCTTAGGTTGCCCTGGTTAGGGACCACACGTTGTTCCGCACACGTTGTGAAACGGGCCAAGTCCACCAAAGAAGAGTTCGTCAATCACCATACTCAGATAGGCTAACAACTGCGATATGAGTTCTTTTAGATCTAGCATTTTGTCACCTCCTTAAATTCCAGTCTGAATCGGTTGGAGAAGACCGTTCACACACTCATGCGACAGCCCGATGATACATAATAAAAATTGGCTCGGACCGCCGAAGCGATCCGAGCCAATTGAGCTGGTTCAGCGATCAGATGTTGATGCCGAGCGAGGTCAGGAGATCGGTCAAGCCCAAAGCGGTGAGGATGGGCTCGAAGATCGCGATGATCGGGGAGAACAGGGAGATGATTGAGTTGATGATGTTGGTAATGAAAGCCATAGCTCTACCTTTTCTTGAGTAATTGCCAGAAAGGTGCCCCGGTTGAGGCCTGGAGGAAACTTGACAAGAGGTTATCGAAGGATCACCACTGATGGCAAGAGGGAAAGCAATCTTTTCTGTTAAAAGTTGTTCAAGGTGGGCTGCCAGAACCGATGACGGGGGCCTTGGGAGGTAGTCAGACGCCAACTGTCGAGCAGGGCTGCTGCCGTTCACGAGACGAGCTGAACTGGCCCATGATCGGGTTGTAGTGGCCCTGTGGCTAGCCAGGTTGAAGGGATACCTGGCCCGCAACCTGGTCAGCCAGCAGCAAAACCAACAAGTGTTCGGCGCCTATCGAGTGGCCTGGGAAACCGTCATTTTGGACTATGACACCCAATTACATTAATGGGCCAGGTGCGGGGAAGGGTTCTAGGCCAAAAGCGTTCAGAATGAGCGCAAAGATGTCCAGCAAAACATCGGTCAGGCCGAAAGCTTCGGTGATGGGTTGAAGGAACGAGAGGATCGGGGTCAGGATTGAGTTGATGATGGGGATGATGAAATCCATGGCTTTGCCTTTTCTCGAGTCAATTGCCAGTTGAGTGCCTCAGGTTGAGGGCTGGAGGAGCCTTGGGAAAAGGCTAGCCGACGCCAGTGTCAAAATCTGTCTTTCGAGTGAAAAGCGGCTCGTGGCGGGTGGTAAGGGCTGGTCGGCAGCCGTGGGCAGATGTTCCGAGGCGACGGCTGGTTGGAGTCTGGAGCGAGTCGGCGGGGCGTAGGTAGCGAAAAACCCGGTGTGGCTCACCTCAACTGGCGAACCACACCGGGTTTCGACTACCTGATATCAGGCGGCCGTCGTCGGGAACAAATTGATGATGCTGAAAACCAGCGCCACGATCTGATCGATAACTGACTTAACGCCAACGGTGATCATTTCAATGATTTGTTGTACTAATGCACTCATTCTTGTTCACTTCCTTTCGGACTAGGAGATACCAGTGGGGGAAACCACACGACCAGGCTAGCGTACTGACGCTAAACGGTGCAAGAAAACTTACGTTTTCTTTGTTGAGTTTTTTTAGGGGTCTCTCAACACCTTGTCAGGCGAGAGAGAGTCAGAGACCCAGAGGACGCCAAGGGACAGGTTGACGGCGACCAGTCGAGAGCTGCCCGGAGGCTGTTGACGAGCGATCGGTCAGTCGGTGGGGGCTGGGCCTACGTGTTGCGCTGGAAGCTAATGAGGAGCGCCATGATCGGATAGAGAAAACCAGCGGCCATGTTAATAAAAGCTTCAATTAATTTCATCACGTTAAACATCAGAAGTTCACTTTCTCTCCGCTGACGAAAGTTAATGATCGCGAGGGAACAAATTAACCCTCTAAAAGACTAAGGGCTTCAGCCGGGTAGCGGCAAGTGCAATTGATTAAGAAGCGGTTAACCTCGGGTTTCATGGTCGGGTCGGGCGGGCGGAGGTCGGGGATGGTTGCCTGGCTATCGGGTGACTAGTTCCCGGCCAACCTCCCAGCTTTCGTCCGCGACTCACTCGGCACGCTGGTGACCAAGCGTTCCGTCTGGCGGACCTGGCTGGACAGCCGCTCGATCACCCGGCTAGCAGCCGCAGCCGAGACCACTCATCCGTGTTACGCACTGACCTGGCCCAACTCAGGTTTCAGTCCTCCCCCGGGGTTGACCGGCGCTCAGTCGACACTCTGCAAGTGCTCATACAGCAACTAACATATTTTCTTAATTGATGAAATTCGCTGGATTCTTAGAGCTTCGTTAACTAATCTGACCAACGCTCCTTCAACGTGGCCACCCGGCTCACGCTTTGACCTTCATCCACCTCTTAGGAGAAAGAGAACACCATGAACTTCATCAACAGCATCATCAGCATGATCCTCAGCTTCCTGTCACCGATCATCAGCCTCTTCCAGCCGCTACTGAGCGCTTTCGGCCTCGACGGCATCCTGGGCCAGTTGGGCATGTAGTCTCGACGCCACCAAGGTCGGCCCGGGTTAGTCATCTGACTAGCCTGGGCCGACTTTTTTGCGCTCACCCCTCGAACCGGGCCACGACTGACCGGCGAGAGCCGCCAGAAGCACTGCTTGACCTAGTTGACCTAGCGGCAGGCTTGTTAACGATCTGTTATTGAGTACTGCCAAGACCCGCGAGATTTGCTACTCTGAATCCGTCCATTGTGGGGACACCTTCGATCCCCCCTTCACTAGATAGTAAGGAATTCAGTTATGGGTCTCATTAGAAGCATCATCGACATGGTCATGAGTCTTATCATGCAGATTCTGTCCGCCCTCGGCCTTGGCGACATTCTCAATCCTTCGACAACCTACTGAGATTATCTCTAACCGCGGCGGCGGGGACCAGCATTAGTTTTGCCCCCCCCGCCGCGGTTAATACCCGACTGATAACCGACCAATCCAAGCCTGAACTCCGCCCAGGCCGCAGCTGTTCCCGTCCCGTCGCGCCCAGCCCTAAGTGGCCACGGTCGCCAGAGACACGACCGCCGATCCTGACCAAGACCCCCAACACCGAGACCGAATCGTGGTCGTCCTCCGCCCCGCCCAGCAGCGGCTGGGCACGGTCGTCAGCGACCCGATCATTAACCCCAGACTCCGCCCCGGGCTACGCCAGATCCGCGGCCAATTCATCATCAAATCTTGAAGATTAAGCCGACCGTTCACTGCTAGGCTGACCAACGTGTTTAAATTAATTGTGTCGATTTTGAAGGGCATTCAAAATCTCCTGGCCAGTTGGGTAACCATCGCGGCTCCGATCATCAACGAACCGATCCGTTAGTCACGGTTTGATCCCAGAAAGACCAGCGACATCGTTGTCACTGAGCCTTTCTGCAACGACTGACCAACGGTTTGGTCGGTTTGTCCAGCACTCGTTGAGCTGGTCGACCGACTCCTTCCACAGCCTGGAGTTTCTAGGCTGTTCCATTTCCCCCCAACAAGGAAAGTGACATCATGGGAATCGCTGCTGAAATCATTAACATGCTGACTGTCTTTGCCATGAATATCCTCAACTTCATTATGAGCTTACTTGGCATGCAGTGACCGCCTCGAGCGCCCGCACCAGCTCGCCAGACTTGGTGCGGGCGCCTGCGCTGGTTGCCACAGCGCCGCCTGCGAAACCCTGACACCGTTCGACTTGGTGTGGACGTCAGTTGTACCGGGCCGCCGGGCTTTGGCGGCCACTGGGCGCGGCTAGGCGCTGGTCCCATCCAGCCATTGTATTAAGTCCGTTTTAATAGAACGTTGACTTTTTTATTGACCCTCTCCCCTTGTTTAGTCGACTGTCCCCGCCTACAGTGGTTAACGTCTCCTCTGATCTCCATTTCTGACCTCACGAAATACAAAGGGAATACCGTGTTTAACAACATCATTAACACCATCTTGGGTATCATCATGAGCTTCATCTCGCCATTCTTATCCCTCTTCACCAGCCTGGCCTCTAGCTTCACCTCGGGCTACTGATCCACGGCTTTGCACTGAATGCAAACCGCCGGGAAAGAAGCAATTCATTATGATGACAGTTTTCACTAACTTTTTTGATGAGTGCAAAACCCTGTTCAGCCAAGTGCTAGCGACCATCATGAGCTGGTTGGGCCAGATTTGGACCAACATCGCCCCGGTGATCACTGGCTAAGCTCACGCGCGAAAAGGTCAGCCGATCAGGACACAGCTGACCGATACTACGACAGTGGCCAGGTTCGTCTCGACGGACCCGGCCACTGTCGTTTATCCGTCTGCAGCATCAAGCCCGTCAGACTAGCCGGAAGTCTCCGGCCCAACCGTGAACTAATCCTTGGGGATGACGTTGGGCGGAAAGAAATCGTTCATTTGGCCGGCATTGTTCTCGGCCAGCCGGATAAAGCTATCCATCAAGGCATCGCCGGCTTCGAAACTCGTGATGGTCATCAAGACGTAACTGCCGGAGTTGATCACCGAACCCCGCCCGGGCAGGTTATTTTCCCCCCACTGCCAGGCGTTGAATTGAGCCGCCAACTTGTCTTTGACCATGGCCGCGGCCGTAATATCGCTCAGCCGCAGCAACAAGACTTGGTAGGCCGGCTGGTCGGGCGGCGCCCGGACCACCCAGCCCTCGGCCACCCAGGTCTCGAATTCCTCGACCGTCAAGCCCGTCACCAGGGGCGCTTCCACACTGGTGACCGGTTGGAGTGGCCAGTTGGGCCAATCGGCCGACGGTAGCTCAGTGTCCGCGGCCGCCAGTAAATCGGTCATGACGGTTTCGGCCGATTGCGGCAGGCTGTCGTGGAGTTGCTGGCTCTGACAAGCGGTCAGCGTCACGAGCAGCAGGCTGGCGAGGCACCAAACCCTCAGCTTGGTCCGCATCCCGCCTCCTTACAGCGTCGGTCTCAGACCGCTCACGATGGTTCTCGACCACGCTGGTTCAGCTGCCGGATTGTCATGAGCAGTCCGTCGGGCCATCAGCCATCAGCGCCTGAGATTACCGCCGGCGTCATCATTGCCAGCTCTCATCGTTGACAGTGTAATCGGTGTTGACAAGCCCGGGAGATGTTCTTAGCGAGGTCGGCCCAGGGATTGAAAACCGCACGTTCCGGGCCGAGCGAGACAAGCTCGCCGGCCCGGAACGGCGGGAAGGGTGGGTCCTATGCCGCTAAGACACCCTCCCTTCTGGTGGGGCGCGCACTAAACCGCCCGGCACGCCACCACCTGGCAGCCCGAGTCCGGTGCAAGCACCAGGCACGAGCAAGCCCACCAAAACTCAATTCTTCCGTCTCAGCTCTCACAGACTAGGCAATAAAACCCGGCTCGTAACGCCATATTGGCGAAACCGCAGGCCACGTTAACGCAATCGACACAAAACCCAGTCGATATTGACTAGCGCAGTCGCGAACGACAACTTGACGGAAGCAGCTCAATCAACATCGACAGAGGCGATTGAGCTTTGCTGCCAGCACTTTACCTGTCATCTGGCTTGAGGACAAGCACTTTGTGTTCCAGCAACGAAGCCTATATTACGTGATCGCGGTCCGAAATATCAGCCCTTGGGGCCGATTCTGAGACCGATCACAGCTTTCGTTATCATTCCGTGACCTATGTCTCGCCACTTCAGCCTGACGAGCCCACTTCACCGGTCGGGCGACTGTCTCAGCTCACGGGGCGGCCGTCCCATCAACGATCGGTCGCCCCAAAGCTGAGCCTGGCCCGTCAATCAGCCTCAGGCGCCGGCGGCGGCCCGGATATCGGCCAGGGCTTTACGTTCGATCTGGCGGACTCGCTCGGCCGTGATCCCCCAGCGGCGGCCGATGTCGGCCAACTTGGCCGGGCTGCCGTCCACCAGACCGAAGCGGCGGCGGACGATATCGGCGGAGCGGTTGTCGAGCCGGGATACCAGCGCTTCCAGGCGCTGCCGTTCGGCTTGGTCGATGACGACCTCTTCGATCCCGGCACCGGGCTTGGCGGCCACCAGATCGGCCAAGGAGCGGTCCCCCGAGTCATCCAGCGGCGCGTCCAAGGAGACGTGTTCACGCGCCAGCTGGAGCAAATCCGCCACCTGGGCGGGGGTGATCTCCAGTTGTTCGGCGATCTCTTCGGTACTGGGGTCTCGGTTCAGCTGTTGCAGCAGGAGCCGCCGGGCGCGCTCAACCTGGCTCAGTTGCTCGGCCACGTGGACCGGTAAGCGGACGACTCGACCTTGATGGGCGCAGGCCCGGGAGATCGCCTGGCGAATCCACCAGGTGGCGTAGGTCGAGAACTTATAACCCTGGGTGTAGTCGAACTTCTCAGCCGCCCGCATCAAGCCGAGATTGCCCTCCTGAATCGCGTCGGACAGCGGAATTCGCTGGTTGACGTACTTCCGGGCGATCGAGACGACCAATTGGAGATTGGATTCGAGGAACCGTTTCATCGCCTGTTGGCCCTCGGCCGCGACTCGTTCCAGCTCGTCGCTGGTGGCCGTGGTCAGAAAAGAATCATCGGCCGGTTCGACCCGGCCGACGAGCACCGCCTGGGCGATGGCGCCACATTCAATGGTTTTGGCCAACTCAACCTCATCGGCCGCGGTCAACAACTGCGACCGGCCCAGCGAATGTAAATAGGCACCGACGCTGTCGCGTGATTGCCCGGTATACGACTTTGCTTTTGTCCGCTGCGATGCGGACCCTGCCACCGGCATGGAGACCCCCTCAGAATCAACCCGTTCCCCATCGGAACAAGGTGTTGCTCAACACCGCCACCACCTGCTGTTACCGCGGTTACTGGCTGCTGATCGGGTAACGACCCGGCCGCTGGTTTCATTCCCTGATCAATGCCATTCGGGCGCTGCTCCCGGAGGCGAATGGACGGCCTGACAGGCGCAGGAGCGGCCGCCCAGGC
>JAISGZ010000239.1 GCA_031262845.1 Propionibacteriaceae bacterium
GCTGGCGGCCAGTGCCCCCGAAGTTCTCCACTTGGCGGAAGCGGCCGAAGCTCACCGGCCGGATGGACCGGCCACGAGTCAGGAGACGGCGTCATGAGTTGGCTCGAACTCGATCAAGTCGACGTCCACTACGGCCGGGTCCAGGCCTTACGCCAGGCCAGTTTGCACGTCGAAGCCGGTGAAATCGTCGCCCTGCTAGGCAATAACGGAGCTGGTAAATCGACCACCCTCAACCTTATCTCCGGCTTCGTCCGGCCTAGCCAAGGCCGTTTGACCTGGGAAGAGCGGGATATCAGCGGCCTGAAACCGCACCAGTTGGTCGGCCAGGGCATCGTTCAAGTGCCCGAGGGCCGGCGGATTTTCTCGACCATGAGTGTCCAGGACAATCTCCTGCTCGGCGCCTACCTGGTGAAAAACCCGGCCGTCATCCGCCAGCGGCTCGACCAGGTCTACGACTTCATGCCCCGGCTGAAGGAACGCCGCCACCAGGAAGGCGGCACCTTATCCGGCGGTGAGCAGCAGATGCTGGCGATCGGCCGGGCGCTGGTGGCCGGGCCACGACTGTTGCTACTCGACGAGCCGTCGATGGGTTTGGCGCCCCTATTGGTGGCCCAGATCATGCGCCTGATCGCGGCCGTCAACGAGACCGGCACGACCGTTTTCGTGGTCGAACAGAACGCCAAGGCCGCCCTCAAAATCGCCCACCGGGCCTACGTCCTCGACACCGGCCGCGTGACTCTGTCGGGTGGCGCGGCCGAACTGGCGGCCGATCCCCGAGTGGTCGAGGCTTATCTCGGTGCCTAACCTGACTACTTCTGACCTGGGTCCTTGAGGCTGAACGCCCTACCTACTTGAGGCTGGGCGCCCCACCTGACGGGACATTTCGCGCAACCGCTGGAGCCCACCAGCGGGCTGCGAAAAGGCCGCTCGTCGCCCACTCGTCGCCCGTTTGGCGGTCGTGGCCACGGAACTGAATGTCCCACCGAGGTGGTGAATAAGTCGCCGCTGGCGCGACAGGGCGCTAGTGTGACCTGTACCGCCACCGTTCAAACACTGAGCATCGTCGAGGAGGAAGCCTTCGTGAGTTCGACTGACCACCCAGCCAAACCACTCTTGCCGCCACCCCCGGATGATGTCGAATTGGGCGCTCATTTGCGGGCTGACGGGGCTCATTTCGCCCTCTGGGCACCGCGGGCCACCCGCGTTGAATTGGCCTTGCTCGACGATGAACTGCATCAGAACAATGTCGACCTGACACTGGGAGATGGCGGTGTCTGGTCGGTTCAGGTTCCAGGTTTAGCCGAAGAACAGCTCTACGGCTTCCGAGTTCACGGCCCCTGGAACCCGGATCAAGGTCAGCGTTTCAACCCCGCCCGGCTGTTGCTCGACCCCTACGCGCGGGCGATTGCGTCCGGGGTTGATTACTCCGGTCCGATTCACGACCACACCTCGGAATCCGACTATGTGCCCGATGCGACCGATTCGTCGGCGGCCGTGCCGTTGTCGGTGCTGGTGGCGCCAAGCGATCCACCCCTCCCTCTGGCCAAGCCGATTGATCCTAGTCAGCGCGTGATCTGCGAGGCTCACGTGCGCGGCTACACCCGTAATCACCCGCTCGTGCCCGACCATCTGCGCGGGACCTATCTCGGCTTGTCGTATCCGGCGGTCATCGAGCATCTCCTCAATATCGGCGTCACGACGATCGAACTGTTGCCGATCCACCATCACATTTCGGAACCCTTCGTCGTCAGTTCCGGGCTGACGAACTATTGGGGCTACAACACGCTCGGTTTCTTCGCTCCCCACGCTCACTACGCCGCCCAAGGCACGACCGGGGCTCAGGTCAGCGAGTTCAAACACATGGTGTCGCAGTTCCACGAGGCCGGGATCGAAGTTTTCCTCGACGTCGTCTACAACCACACCGGCGAGGGCAGTCACGAAGGCCCGACGTTGGCTTTCCGCGGCCTCGATCACGCCGGCTACTACCGGCTGACCGACGATTTGCGCAATGACTACGACGTCACGGGTTGCGGTAACTCGGTCGACACCTCGCAGCCGGGCGTTCGCCGTCTGATTCTCGACTCGTTGCGTTACTGGCGCCAAGAGATGGGGGTCGATGGTTTCCGCTTCGACTTGGCCACCGAGTTGATCCGAACGGCCGAACACCACGTCGATCACCACCACGCCTTGAAACACGAATTCGCCACCGACCCGGTGATTCAGCAAGTGGCTCTGATCGCCGAACCGTGGGATATCGGCCCCTACGGTTATCAACTCGGCAACTGGGGTCCCGGTTGGGGTGAGTGGAACGGCCGCTATCGCGATCACCTGCGCGACTACTGGCGCTCGGCCGTGCCCGGTGTCCAAGAACTGGCGACCCGCCTGTCGGGCTCACCCGATTTGTTTGCCGATGACGGGCGGACGGCCCAGTCGTCGATCAATTTCGTCACCGCCCACGATGGCTTCACACTCCGCGACTTGGTGTCCTACAACGGCAAACACAACGAAGCCAACCGGGAATCAAACCGCGACGGGACGGATGACAACCGGTCCTGGAACTGTGGCGCCGAGGGTGAAACCGACGATCCCGCCATCATCGCGTTGCGCCAACGCCAAGCCCGGAATTTCTTGACCACCTTGCTGCTGTCGCACGGCACGCCGATGATCACGGCCGGTGACGAGATGGGCCGAACCCAAGATGGTAATAACAATGCTTATTGCCAAGATTCGCCGATTTCGTGGACTGACTGGGACAGCGCTTCGATCTGGGAATCGCTGATTGATTACAGCCACCAGTTGGCCAAGTTGCGGGAGGCTCATCCGGCCTTGCGGCCGACGGCTTTCTTGACGGCCGACGAGGTCACCGATGCCGACGGTCTGGGGTTGGGGCGACCGCAGTTGGCTTGGCTCAACGGTTACGACGGCCCAATGAAGGAATCGGATTGGCACGACGGCGGCCGCCGCTTGCTCGGTATGTTCTGTTCGACGCCTGAAGAGACGTTCCTGATCTGGTTCTACTCCGCGCCTGATCCCCTGCCGATCACCTTGCCTGGCCAGCCCTGGGGCGATTTCTACCACCTGCGGCTCCACACCGCGGCCGAAGATGAGCTACCACCGCTCGGCGCCCGGCTCGAACCCGGTCAAACCATCACCTTGCCCGGCCGCGTGGTGGTCGTTATGGAGGTCGGCTACCAGCCTCCGAGCGAATCGGAACCTGAGGCTGAGACTGAGTTACCGGCCCGATCGGAGACTGAGTCACCAGCCGAGTCGAAGACTGAGGACGGAACTGAGCCACTGGCCGTTTCGGTGACTGAAGATGAACCTGAGCCACCAGCCGAGTCGGTGAATGAGGACGAACCTCAGCCAATAGCCGATTCGGTCCCTGAGGATGAATCTGAATCACCAGCCGAGTCGGTGACCGAGGACGAACCTGAGCCACCGGCCGAGTCGGAACCTGAGTTGGAGACTGCGGACGAGGATGAGACTGGGGATGAGAATCCCTCAGCGCTCTGATCGGACGGGTGGTCACCTGTCCGACCGATCGAGACGGCAGCGGTTAGGTGTGACCCTCCAGCGGCCGAACTTGCCGCGGAAGCTCACCGATTCACCCGGTGGTCCAAAATGACCGACTTCCCCGGCCAATTTCTGGCGCGTCCCACTCGGGTACCCTCAACTGAAGTCCCAGTCGCTAAGTTTGGTCTATGAGCAGTGGCCAACCTGGAACCGGCGGTGTGACAACACCGTCGTCCCATCGGCCACCTGCTTTCACAGCTGATCCCCCACGCCCGCCCGGTCCGACGTTGTCAGCCGCTCTCGAAGCCCAAGCCGCCGCCCGTGGTCTGCCCCTGACACCAGTCAGCGTCCCGACCCCCAGTGTCGCTCCCGCGTCGGGCCGCGGTCTCAGCCACGCCGACTTCCTACCGCCTGCAGCAGCGACCACGACGACGGCCTGGCCGCCCACCTGGGAGTCGGTCGGTCCCGATATTCGAATCCCGCCGGCGGCTTCCGTCTTGGCCCGCATTCTCGACACGATGTCGGCCGAGCGCGCGATCTACGAAGCCATCGCCGAAGAGTCGCCGGCCGCTGACGATTCCGCTGAAGCTGTTGTCCAGGAAACCTCGGCTCTCGCCGACGCCTCGCCCTTGACCACGCTGTCGACCCCGGCGGCCGACGCAGTTGAGGTGACTGAGCCGGCTGCGTGGGACGCTCAGCCCTCGGCCTCCCCGAGCGCGCTGCCAGCGGTAACGCCGATTATCAAATTGACACCTGAAGGGCCGGTGCCCAGTTTGGTGCCGGTGCCCGATCGGATCCTGGAAGCCGCCCGGGCTCTTGCCACCCCACCGGTGCCCCCACCGCCGTCGCCAGCCCCGGTAACCAGCCATGAACCTTGGCTCAAGAGCAGAACTCCTAGCCAAGACCCTGAAGCGCCGCCTCCAGCGGCGGTGCCAGACCGTGAATCTGGGCCCGAGGCCCCTAGCCAAAATCGTGACACGACCCCTCCAAGACCGGCGACAGACCGTGACTCTGAGTTCGGGACTCCAAACCAAGATCGTGAATCGCCGCTTCCCACCCCGGCCGCCGACCACGAACCCCCGGCCGAGTCAACCCAACCGACCACTTCCCACGTGGTAGCGAACGACTTCGTCGGCGCCGTCGAGACGCCGACGGAAATTGTGTTCGGCCCCAGCGATTGGACGCATTTCGGTCAACGGCCCGTACCGCTGCGGCCCAACGCCCCACAACCGATCCGACCCCGTTCACAGCCGTCCTACTACCCCAGTCTGCGCTGGCCCGGTTTGGACGACGGCTCGCTGGTGGCGGCCGACTGGGATGACTTGGCGGCCCCAGCAACCGACTTGCCCAGCCCAGACACCGAAGCTGGGCCGACGGCTGCCAGCGGCCCCACCAATTTGGCCGGCCAGGAACCCGAACCACCAAGCCCGGTTCTTCAGGAAGTCGAAACCACCGCTCTGGTCGATGACCTGGTGGCGGCGGCCATCGACGAAGTCACCTCAGACACCTCACCAGAGGTGGCATCGGTTGGTGACACCGCTGCACCCACCACGACCGCTCCTGACGATCAGTTCAACCTCGCTGAGCCAGCTGACGACCAGGTCAGCGTGGCATCACCAACCGCAACCTCAACTTCGACGGACCCTCTTGATCATTCGCTCTACGAGGTGGCACCACTGTCTGAGGTCGTGGAAGCCGCCCGTCAACGTTTGCTGGCACAAGGCGTCGCGACGGCCCAACCGGCCTCACCGCCAACTACATCGCGAGCCCGTGACCTCGTGTCATCGGCCGCGCCGCAAAGTTCTGAACCAGCCGCTGATGCTGAACCCGGCGGAGCAGCCAAGTTGGAGACTGAACCCGGCGGAGCAGCCAAGTTGGAGACTGAACCCGGCGGAGTAGCCAAGTTGGAGACTGAACCCGGCGGAGTAGCCGATCCTGAAGGAGTAGCTAAGCCCGACGGAGTAACTGAGCCTGACGGGGTAACTGAGACCGAGACGGAAATAATCTCCGCTAACTCAGAAGACGAGTTCGACGAATCAGAGACCGCGACTGACAAAGTTACCGAGTCAGTTGAATCAGAGACCAAGCCCGACGAAGTCACCGAGTCTGAAGCCGCATCAAGGGTGTCAATCGAAACCGAGCCAGACCTATCAGAAACCAAGCCAGACGAAGTTTCTGAGCTCGGACCATCAGAGGCCAAGCCGGACGACGTTACCGAACCTGAAACCGCATCGACCGAGTCAGTCGAACCTGAGACCGGGTCCGACGAGAAAGCCGAGTCGAACGAGACAACCGAGCCCGAAACCGAAACCAGCCACACAGCCGAAGCACCCACATCGGCTGACACCGTCACGCCGCCAGCCGAAACTGCGACGACCATTAGCTCCTCATCAACTGACGTATCCACAACAGAAACGCCCGCCGCCGCCGAACCGCCTACTGACACCGACACCGACACCGACACTGACACCGACGAATTATCTGACAACACCGCCGAACCAAGCGATGCCACCGACGAATCGTCTGATGGCACCGCTGAACCAGGCGCTGACACCGACGAATCGTCTGATGACACCACCGAATTACCCGTTTTCACCGTCCCCGCCACCGAGCAACCGACTGATGATGTGCCCCATCAGGACGACGGTAAGTGGACTCATTGGGAGCCCATTTTCACCTCGACCAGCCCCGCCACACCGGTGTTGACAACGGTCACGCCGGTGTCCGCACCAACGTCATCTGGCTCCAGTTGGCTGGCCACCACCGCGACCTCGCCCATGAGCCCGGCATCTCCGGCCGATCCGCCGCCCGCGGCCTCGCCCACCAGCCCAGCGTCACCGGCCGATCCGCCCCCCGCGGCCGTGTCCACCAGCCCAATGCCCCCGGCCGACTTACAACCACCGCTGTCGGGCACAGCCCCGGAAAGTCTGGTCCCACCCCCGGTCCCAGTGGCCACGACAGTTGCGGCGGCGACCGCGGGCGGCTACCACACGGCTGCCTTGCCGGTCTGGAAACTCAGCCACCCCGACCCGGTGCGCCCCGACCAAGTCAGCCCGATCACCACGCCGACCCTAGACATCGACTTTCACGACACCGCCGACTTAGCCGCCCTGATCAAAGATTCTCCGCTCCTCCGTCGTCCCACCAATCCAGCCGAAGGCGAGACCATCGTGCCTAACCAAGAACCAATCCCGAACACCGCGGCCCGTCTAGCCCGCTCGATTGGAGGTGGGACGGTGAAGCCGCCGCAACCGGTGCCAACACCGCCGCCACCCACGCCCCCACCGGTACCACCTGAACCACCGACACAACCCACGCCACCGGCACCACCCGAGCCAGCGGCCGCCCCCGCACCACGGTCCGAGGCCCGCCCAGAGCCGGACCCGGTCGTGGCCCCCGCCCCGATCGAGACGACCGACCAGCCAGCGGCGACCCCAACCGCGACGGCCGCGGTCGACCCGGTAGCGGTCCTGGAAACTGAGGCCCCCGAGGTCACGGCCCCGGCTCCCCCGGCCGTTCTCGCCCCCGGCTTCGGCCGTATCCCGGTGGCCAAGGTCGAACCCGTCATCGACCACGGCGCTTACCCGGCTAAAGCCGTGGTCGGCGAGTCCTTCCCGATCCGGGCTCGGGTCTTTAGGGAAGGCCACGACCGGGTCAACGCCTCGGCCATCTTGACCGACCCGAACGGTCAGACCAGTCGTCACGACCTGACCCAAATCTGGCCCGAGGGGCTCGATATCTGGGAGGTCTGGGTGACCGCCGATCAAGTCGGCGACTGGCAGTTCCGGGTCGAAGGTTGGTCTGACCCCTGGGCCACCTGGGTTCACAACGCCGAGATCAAACTGACCAACAACACCGACGTCAATCTCATGTACGCCGAGGGCTACGCGATCTTGGAACAGGCCCGCCAATTGGCCAGTGACGCCGGCCAACGCCAAGCGGCCGACAAGATCGCCGGCTGGTCGAGTCTGCTGACCGTCAACCCGCCGACTGAGGCTGTGCTCGATCTCCTTCACGATCCCGATCTGACCGCCACCATGGCCACCTGGCGACCGCGTGAATTTGTTTCCCCGACGCCGGATTACGGACTGACCGTCGATCGCCAACGGGCCCTGTTCTCAGCCTGGTACGAGTTCTTCCCCCGCTCCCAGGGCGCCCAGCGCCACGACGATGGCTCGTGGCAATCCGGCACCTTCGACAGTTCCCACGAACGTCTCGAAGCCGCCGCCGCCATGGGCTTTGACATCATCTATCTGCCGCCGATTCACCCCATCGGCTCGCAATTCCGCAAAGGCCCGAACAACACCTTGGAGGCCGGCCCGTTCGATCCCGGCTCACCTTGGGCGATTGGAGCGGCGGCCGGCGGCCACGACGCTGTTCACCCGGATCTCGGGGATCTAGCGGCTTTCGACCGCTTCACCGCCAAAGCCCGCGAACTCGGCCTCGAAGTGGCGATCGACTTCGCCCTTCAGACCTCGCCCGATCACCCGTGGGTCAGCCAACACCCCGAATGGCTGACCACTCGGCTCGACGGCACGATCGCTTACGCCGAGAATCCACCGAAGAAATATCAAGATATTTATCCGCTGAACTTCGATAAAGATCCTCAAGGGCTCTACGACGAGTGTTACCGGTTGATCGAATTCTGGATCGGTCACGGTGTGACCGTGTTCCGGGTCGACAATCCCCACACCAAGCCACTGACGTTCTGGGATTGGTTGTTGACCAAAGTCCATCGCCACTACCCCGATGTCCTTTTCCTGGCCGAGGCCTTCACCCGGCCGGAAATGATGCAGGCGCTCGGCCAAATCGGTTTCCACCAGTCGTATACCTACTTCACGTGGCGGAATTCGAAGTGGGAATTGGAAACCTATCTGACCGAATTGTCGCGTGAAACGGCGGCCTTCTACCGGCCGAATTTCTTCGTCAACACGCCCGATATCAACCCCTTCTTCCTGCACGGCGGACAGCCGGCGGCCTTCGCCATCCGGGCGATTCTGGCGGCCACCTTGTCACCCAGCTGGGGGGTCTATTCCGGTTTCGAATTATTCGAGCACCAGCCACTCAAACTCGATTCGGAGGAATATCTCAACTCCGAGAAATACGAGTACCGGCCCCGGGATTTCAACGCCGAGCCCAATCTCAATTTGCTGTTGACAACGCTTAACCTGATTCGCCGAACCCACCCGGCGTTACAACAACTGCGGCGGATCGATTTCCACCAAACCAGTAATGACCAGGTCATCGCCTTCAGTAAGCAAGCCGGCAACGACCGCGTGGTCGTCATCGTCAACCTCGATCCCGACAACTACCAGCAGGCCCAGATCGATCTCAATTTCGCGGCTTTGGGCTTAGACGATCGCGATCAGGTCTCAGCCCATGACACGTTAACCGGCGACACCTGGTCGTGGGGCCGGCAGGTATTCGTGTCACTGGGCCCGGCCCAACCGGCCCACATTGTTTCTTTGGCAACAGAATAAGGAGCTTCACTCATGGCGACCTACGACCTTGGCGGCGAATTGATGGGCCGGGACATGGAAGGCTTCCACGGCGGTGGCGACACCGAAGTTTGGAAGCGTCTCGGCGCCCACGTCACGACTGTCTACGACTACGACACCGGCGACCGCATTCCCGGCGTCCGGTTCTCGGTTTGGGCACCCAACGCCCAGCGGGTGCTGGT
>JAISGZ010000257.1 GCA_031262845.1 Propionibacteriaceae bacterium
GAGTGTCGGAACTGCTCGTCGATAAGGACGTGTCTTTCTTGCGTCGGGCTTTTCAGCATCGGTTGGACGCGATTCCGAACCATGAAGTGCGCGAAGCTCTGAAACACACGGTCGAATTATCCGGCCGGGTGATTGATGAGGAGGCCTTGACGCTGGCGGTCGAGGCGGCCTCCGGTTTTGCTTTTCTCATTCAGTTGGTCGGGTATCACCTGTGGCGACAGCATCCTGATCGTCATCAGATTACGGTCGACGACGCTCGCGACGGTATTGCTTTTGCGCGGGCTGATATGGCCACGATGATTTTTGACACGACGCTCAAGGAATTGACGCTCAATGACCGGGCTTTCCTTCAAGCGATGTTGCCCGATACAGGTTCCAGCCGGATTCAGGACATTGCCGAACGTTTGGGTGTGACAACCAATACCGCGAATCAGCGGCGGGCGCGCCTGATCGCTCGGGGTGTGATCAGCCCCCGCGAACGGGGTGCGGTCGGTTTCGATATCCCGATGTTGCGGGATTATCTGACCAAAGGCCTTGAGAACCGATATATCGTCTAGCTGTGGGCGAGCCGGTAGAGGAAGGCGGCCATGGCGTCTCGGTTGATCGGTGACAGTGGCCGGAATTCTTTTCCGCCGGGGACGTCCCAGCCGGTGGAAATCCCTTGATCGGCGAGCCAGCTCATTTCTTTGTAGTACTTCGTTGCCGGGGTCACGTCAAGGAAGGGTGACACCGCGGGTGGCGTGTAGGCCGGGGAGCCGGCATACCGGTAGAGGAAGGCGGCCATGGCGTCTCGGTTGATCGCTGACAGTGGCCGGAATTCTTTTCCGCCGGGGACATCCCAGCCGGTAGAAATCCCTTGGTTGGCGAGCCAACTGATTTCCGTGTAATACATCGTCGTTTCCGAGACGTCGGAGAACGCGAGCACCACGCTGTCAGCCTGAGCTGTCGTCGCGGGTAGCACGGCAATTCCCAGGACGCTGAAGCTGAGAATGGCTCCAGCTTTAAGACCCCATCGTTTCCCTATGTGTTGATTCATGACCGTGTCCTTGGTTCAGTGTGGGTGCTGTCAACCATTTGACGCCCCACCGGAGATCTATTTGACAAGCCATTCTTATCAGACATCACAGACATCACAGACATCACAGACATCGCTCAAGTTGTCGTTCAGTGGTGAGTCACGGTAGTTGTCTTGGTTGATCACAAGGCTGCCGCTTTTCCTTTTTCACCGATCCAATATTCGCCGAGCGACTCAACTGAACCAGCAATAGCTTCGTCCAGCCGCAATACACAGCTTTGAACGGACGAAACTCAGCCGCAGTTCGGCTGGCAGCCCACTAGAGTCACCCCGGTGAGGACACAAGCTGGTGATGGTCGGATTGACCCTGGTGATGGTCAGGTTGACCGCTGGGAGCGGGAACAGCGGCTGGATGAGGCGGCGGTTGAACGGTTGTGGCGCAGCGGTGTGACGCTGCGACTGGGGCCGGAAGCGAGCGTTGCGGTCGTGCCAGGGCCGGGGGCTGACCGCTCGTTGTGGTCGACGGCGGATCCGGCGACGGTTGATCGGGCTCAACTGGCTGGTACGACCAGGTTGGCGGCTTGGCCGAACGGCGACCAGCCCTACGATTCACAACATGACTTCCTTATTGGGGTCATCGGTGGTGTCGCTTGGTTCGTGAACGACCGGCTTCCAGCTAGTGGCGACACGATGATGGACGGTGCGACAGAGGAAGCCGGCTCGGTTGGGGAAGACGCGATCACGGCCGGTGCGTTGGGGGAGGCCGGCTCGGTTGAGCTGGTTGATCTGCGGGCGGCTTGGCCGCGCCTGACTCCGGGCGAGGCTGAGATCGCGCTGACTGCGGCGGCGCTTGTCAACTGGCACCAGAACGAGAGCTTCTGTCCCCGCTGTGGTTCGCCGACCCAGGTCACGGCGGCCGGGGCTTCACGGTGGTGTGACCACTGCCACCACGATCTGTTTCCCCGCACCGATCCAGCTGTCATCGTGGCCGTGTTGGACGCCAAGGATCGCCTGTTATTGGCCCATCAGCGCGTGTGGCCGGACGGTCTGTATTCCGTGGTGGCGGGATTTGTCGAAGCCGGGGAGTCGCTGACCCAAGCCGTCCAGCGCGAAGTGGCCGAAGAAGTCGGTCTCGACGTCACCGATATCACCTACCGGGACAGCCAACCGTGGCCCTTTCCACGTTCGCTGATGTTGGGTTTCACGGCCCGGGCGATGACTGCCACACCGGTGCCCGACGGCCACGAGATCGGTCAAGTGCGCTGGTTCAGCCGCTCCCAGATCGGACCGGCCCTGGCCGCCGGTGAGCTGATTCTGCCTGGTCCCGGTTCGATCGCTTTCCGGCTCATCCAAGATTGGTTGAACGGGCGGTAATGGTCCGTTCGGCCGCCACTACGTAAGTGATGACTTGGCGAAACGAGACCAATGGGCTCGGGCGGAGGCCGTCTCATCGTTCGTCAAACCAACTGCGCCTCATCCGTTTTCTGGTCACCTCAGTGGTCATGGCTTCACGTCATTCCGGATTTCAGACATAACGCAACTGGCGCCGTGCGGAAATTCAGAAAACTTCCGACACGACGCCAGTCGCTGAAGACCGAACCTGGACGATGTTCCGACCGAGATCAGATCATCTACCAGGCAGAGCCGACTCAGATCAGACGGGCTGACAACACCCCGTCGATGGCCGTGATCCGGCTCAGCAGGTCAGCGGGGGCGTCGCCTTCGAAGTCGATCAGGCTGTAAGCCACATCGCCCTTCGACCGGTTGAGCAAGTTGGCGATGTTGAGCTGAGCGTCGGCCAGCAGGGCCGAAATCTGTCCGACCATGTTGGGCACGTTGGAATTCGCGATCGCCAGACGTCGTGAATTGGCCGACCGGGGTAAATCGGCGTTCGGGAAATTGACCGAGTTGAGAATGACACCATTGCTGAGATAATCCCGCAGCTGATCGGCCGCCATCCGGGCACAGTTCTCCTCGGCTTCCTCGGTCGAAGCACCCAAGTGGGGCAGCGTCACGACCTTGGGCCGCTTGTTGAGCGCCGGCGACGGGAAGTCACAGACGTAGCCCCGCAAGCGGTTGTTCTCCAAGGCATCAACCACCGCCGCCTCATCGACGATCGGCGCCCGCGAGAAGTTGAGCAAGACCGCGTTCGGCCGGACTTGAGCCAACTGATCGGCCCCGATCAGGCCGCGGGTAGCGTCGATCAGCGGCACGTGGAGGGTGATGATGTCGGCCCGCTGGAGCAATTGCTCGGGGCTGGTTACCCGCTCGACCAGCGGCGACAGCTTCCAAGCGTTTTCGACCGTGATTGCCGGGTCGAAACCTAAGACGTTCATACCGAGGCTGCTGGCGGCGTTCGCGACCTCGACACCGATCGCCCCCAAACCGATGACGGCCAGCGTCCGGCCCGGCAATTCGAAGCCGACGAACTGTTTCTTACCGGCCTCAACAGCCTTCGTCATGGCGGCCGCGTCACCGTCGAGGCGATGTGCGAAAGCCGCCCCGTCGATGATGTTGCGGGCGGCCAGCAAAATACCGGCGATCGTCAGTTCCTTGACGGCATTGGCGTTGGCGCCCGGCGTATTGAAAACCGGAATGCCCTTGGCCGTGTAATCGGGAATTGGGATGTTGTTCGTGCCAGCCCCGGCTCGGGCCACCGCCAACACCGAATCCGGAATCGCCACCTCGTGCAAATTAGCCGACCGCAACATCAGCGCGTCGGGGCTGACGATTTCCGAGCCGACTTCGTATTCCGGCTGAGGCAAACGAGTCAACCCAACCGGGCTGATGGCATTGAGGGTTTTGATGCGATACGTCATAGAAATCTCCTGATCAACAACACAATTTAAACGCCGGCGGCCGTCTGGTTCATTCCGGACGGCCCCCGGTCACGAGGTAGTTCAGCCGTGACGACGGGCAAAATCAGCCATGAAGGAAATCAAGGCATCAACCCCGGCCCGGGGCATGGCGTTATAAATACTGGCCCGCATCCCGCCGACCGAACGGTGGCCCTTGAGGTTGGTCATTCCGGCCGCGCTCGATTGGGCCAGGAAATCGGCGTCGAGTTCGGGGTCGGCCAGCGTGAACGGCACATTCATCCAACTCCGGGCGTTCGGCGCCACCGGGTTCTTGTAGAAGCCCGAACCGTCGATGGCTTCGTACAAAGCCGCCGCCTTGGCTTGATTACGCTCCGCCATGGCCGCCAAGCCACCGGTCCGCTCAATCCACTCGAGAACCAAGCCGAGGATGTAGATAGCGAAGGTCGGGGGAGTGTTGAGCATCGAGTCGTTGGCCGCCATAGTGGCGTAATCCCAGACGTCGGGCGTAGTCGGTCGGGCGTGACCGGTCAGATCGTCGCGCACGATGACGACGACCAAACCGGCCGGTCCCATATTCTTCTGGGCGCCGGCGTAAATCAGCCCGTACTGGCTGACATCGACTGGCCGCGACAGGATCGTCGACGAGAAATCCGCCACCAAGGGCACTGAGGTCTGGGGCACATAGTCGAATTCGACGCCGCCGATGGTCTCATTCGGGGTGTAGTGAAGATAGGCCACGTCGTCGGTCACGGTGTACGCACCGGGCGCGGGCACCGTCGTGTACTTCGACTCGGCCTCATCAGCCACGACCTCGACCGTCAAGCCCTGGCGCTGGGCGCCCTGGATGGCTTTCTTCGACCAGTTGCCGGTATTGAGGAAAGCGACCTTGTCGCCGGGCGAGGTCAGGTTCATCGGGATAGCCGAGAATTGTCCGGTCGCGCCACCTTGGAGGAACAGGACGCGGTAGTTGTCCGGGATCGCCAACAGCGACCGGAGTTTGGCTTCGGCGGCGGCGGCACAGGCCACAAAAGCTTTGCCTCGGTGGGACACTTCCATGACGGACATACCCGAGCCTTGCCAGTCGGTCAATTCGGCTTGAGCGGTTTCGAGGACTTCGGTTGGGAGCATGGCCGGACCGGCCGCAAAGTTAAATACACGCACCGCGCCATTCTGCCACTTGTCGGCCATGATTCTGACCGGCTGTTTGGCGACCGCGGCTCGGCCGCGACGCCCAGCGCCTGGCAAGTATCTCGACGCTCGTCCGGGCAACTGGCGATCGCAGGGGTGCGGGTGCTGGAATGAACCGTCTAGACTCCTGCCACGTGGCTACTGCCGATGACTTACGTACAACTGCGTCCAATCTCAGTCAGACTCTGACCTCGATCGAGTCGGTGGTTGACGTCCCCACGAAACAGCGCCAGATCGCCGACCTGGAGGCCGAAGCCTCGGCGCCGGACCTGTGGAGTGACCAAGAACACGCCCAGGCCATTACCTCGCGCCTGTCCCGCCTCCAAGCCGACGTCGAACGGGTGACGAGTTTGCGCCGCCGCCTCGACGACGTTGACACGCTGGTCGATTTGGCAGTCGAGGAGGACGATCAGGCGACCCTCGACGAGGCCGAGGCCACGGTGTCGGCCCTCAAACCGGAGATTTCGGCGTTGGAAATCCGGACCCTGCTGTCCGGTGAATACGACGACCGGGACGCCCTGGTGACGATTCGGTCCGAGGCCGGTGGCGTGGACGCAGCCGACTTCGCCGACATGTTGTTCCGGATGTATCTGCGCTGGGCCGAACGCCATAAGTATCCGGTCGAGGTCTGGGACACCAGCTACGCCGAAGAAGCCGGCCTCAAGTCGGCCACCTTCACGGTCAAAG
>JAISGZ010000017.1 GCA_031262845.1 Propionibacteriaceae bacterium
GGATTCGGTCTGGGGAGCGCGTATCATGGCAGCGACGACCAGGCCGCTGAGCCGCGACGAGGTAGTGGCGAGATTGGCCAGCCGGGTTGATCGGGCAGCCTATCCGCGCTCCGTCATGATCCGGCCCCGGCTGCCGTTGACGGCTTCCGGCAAGCCTGATCGTCAGCTTTTGGTGGCCTGGTGGGAAGAGGAACGAGATGAGCCTGACGAGTCGGCCTGACCGGTTCCGGCGACTGTCGGCCGACCCCTGGCGGTGTCGGATGGCTGCCCGCTCGGGTCTGAGGCTGTCTGTGTCGGGAACTGGGTTTGATTTCGGCCGCCAGATGACGACCCGGGGTGGGCAGAACTGATGGCGACGGCGACTGAATGGGTCGAAGGGGCCCGGTTGCGGACCTTGCCGGCGTCGTGTTCGCCGGTTATCGCCGGGTCGGGTTTGGCCTGGTTTGCGGGCGCTTTTTCCTGGTGGAAAGCGCTGCTGTGTTTGGTGGTGGCGATCGCGATTCAGATCGGCTGCAACTATGCCAACGACTACTCCGACGGGATTCGCGGCAGTGACGCCGACCGGGTTGGCCCGATGCGGCTGGTGGGTTCCGGCCGGGCTCAGCCGATGCACGTCTTGGCGGCGGCTTTCGCCTGGTTCACGGTCGCCTGCCTGGCCGGTGTCGTCCTCGTGGTCGCCACCGAACGCTGGTGGCTGCTGGCGGTCGGTGCTGTTTCCGTGGTCGCGGCCTGGTTCTACACCGGCGGTAAACGCCCCTACGGCTACGCCGGTTGGGGTGAGGTCATGGTGTTCTTGTTCTTCGGGCTGGTGGCTTTCCTGGGCACGGCCTACGTCCAGGGAGTCTGGCCGACGGGCTTCACGGCCGTTGAATCGAATGTCCACCTGTCGGATCTGCCGCCTTATCTCTTGGGCTGTGCGATCGCGGGCGCGGTGGCGATGGGCTGTTTAGCGACAGCCATTTTGGTGACGAATAATCTGCGCGATATCGATGGTGACACCGAGGTTGGCAAACGCACGTTGGCGACCCGAATTGGTGACCGGGCGACCCGCTGGCTCGATATCGGCCTGATCATCGGCGCTGGTGCCGCGGTCGTGGTGGCGGCGGCTTTATCGACCTGGTGGGTGCTGGCTGGTTTGGTCGGCTTGGCCCTCTTGGTCCGGCCCAGTTGGCGGGTTTTAGCCCAGGCCCGTGGGCGGGAGTTGGTCAGCGTCCTGAAGTTGACGGGCGTGTCCGAATTCGTCGTCGCCACGGGTATGACCCTCGGTTGGGTGATTGGCCGCTGAGAACGGCCGACGACTTTGAGACGACCTGTTGGGTTGTACCGGAGGAGAGTGCTCTGTCGAGGCGTCAATACCGTGTCATTCGTGGTGGCCGGTGGTGATCCCATAGGGTGCCGCGAATACGAGATTTTCTTCGACAGAACATTTCCAAAGAGAAAACTGACGCTGCAGAGCACGACGACGGTTGAGATAACCGGCTGGGTTGTGCCGGAGGTTAGAGAGGCCACGACGTGTTAACCCGATCGAGTGCCGCGCAGGTCGCCCGCAGCTTGGTCGCTAGCCGGGGATACGTTTACGACATCCCATTGCGACTCCGTTTTCGTGGTATAACCCGTCGTCAGGGGATGGTGTGGGAAACTCCGCAGGGCTGGGTTGAGTGGAGTCCATTTCTTGATTACGGCCTCGCCGAGGCGGCGACCTGGTTGCGGGCGGCCGATGAAATCGCCCAACGAGGCTGGCCCAAACCCGTGCGCTCACAGGTGCCGGTCAATGTCACGGTGCCCGCGGTTGATCCCGTGACCGCCCACCGGCTCGTGGTCGAGTCCAGTTGCACGACGGCCAAGGTCAAAGTCGCCGAACCGGGCCAAACTCTGGCCGACGATTTGGCCCGGGTCGAAGCCGTCCGCGCGGCCCTCGGTCCCAGCGGCCGGATACGGGTTGACGCCAATGGAGCCTGGGACGTTGACACAGCGGAAACCGCCTTGCGGCAGCTCAACCAGTTCGATCTCGAATACGCCGAACAACCGTGTCCAACAGTGCCCCAGCTAGCCGACCTGCGCCGGCGGTTGCGGCGACACGACATCCTCATTGCCGCCGACGAGTCGATCCGCCGTAGTGGCGATCCGGAACAGGTCGTGGCCGCCCAAGCGGCTGACATCGCCATCATCAAGGTGCAGCCGCTGGGCGGGATTTGGCGTTGCCTGGAACTGGCCGAGCGGCTGAAACTGCCGGTGGTCGTCAGTTCGGCGATCGAAACCTCAATCGGCTTGGCGATGGGTTTGGCGCTAGCCGCCGCCCTGCCCGAGTTGCCCTACGCCTGCGGGCTCAACACGGCTCGCCTCCTGACCGACGATGTCGTCACCACGCCCCTGGTCGCCCAATCCGGCCAACTCCCCGTGGCAGTCGATGAGGCCGGACGCCCGGCCCTGGAGCCGAACCCAGCCAAACTCCGTTCCGTAGCTGCCGATGAGGCCACGGAACAGCAGTGGCGCCAGCGGTTAGCGGCGGCCCTGGCTATCCGTTAGTCACGGGTGGGCCGGGTACTGAACCTGGCCCACCACCAGTGTTTTCGAGGTATAGCCGCTCTGGAGCACGGTGACGGCGCTGGATGCTGACGTATTGGCTAGAAGGTCAACGTTCATGGACCGACACGAAGTTGGGACTGCGGGGCTAAACTAACGGATACGCGTATTCATCTCGATATACGTATTCGCTTGGAGGGGGGGCTCTCATGCCGACGTCCATTCGGCTCAAACCCGAGGTTGAAGACCGGCTGAACCGCTTGGTCGAACGGACCGGCCGTTCGAAGACGTACTACCTCAGTCAACTCATCGAACAAGGACTCGACCAGTTGGAATGGGAAAACCTCGTGCTCCAGGACGCGACCGACATTCGGGCCGGTCGGCAAGCGACGTATTCAGATGCTGAAGCGAGGCGAATCCTTGGCTTGGACGCTTAGATACTCCCAAGCCGCCGTCAAATCCCTGGCCCGTCTTGACAAACCGGTACGTCGCCGAATCGCTGACTATCTAACTGAGACGGCGGCGCAAGACGAT
>JAISGZ010000198.1 GCA_031262845.1 Propionibacteriaceae bacterium
GCCACGCCTGGTTCCGACCGACTCGACCGCCGCTGATAGCTCAGCAGCCACCGATCCCGACCTGACGCCGCCGGCGCAAGCGTTTGACCGTCATCGGATCGGCCGCCCAGGCCGCCGGCTGATCGATCAACCGGTTCAGCCGCTGATAATACCGAGTCGGGGACCAGCCAAAACGCTGGTGGATAGCTTGGGCTTTGACCACCGGATCCCGCCAGGGTCGGCGCTCCCAGGCCAACATCAGCCGATCGGCCGCCGTCAACGCCAGGTTCGCTGCTTTTTTCGGCCCTTGGCTGGCGTCCGGCGGACCGTCATCGCCAGTCGCGGTCACCGGCAACGGGCTGGGAGCGACTATTTCGTGGGAAGTCTTCGTCATCATGGCACCCACCGTAGGACGGACCTCTGACAGTCCGATGACAGTCCGGTCGGACCAGTTCCAGAATTCGCTTGAGAACCCGCTGCGGACAGTCGGCCAATCTCAGCCAGACCAGGCATAATGACAGGAGGCAGAGATGAACTTGGCCGTTCAGTGAGGCCCGGGCGGAAGCGACTCGCTATGCTTCGGCGTTGGCCGTCTGTTCGTGCTCGTTCAACTTCGACCATCCCGATACGGTCAGCACGACGCGGTGCGACCAGAAGGAAGACCATGCTCCCACTCGTGGGCCAAATCCGGCATTACGCCTGGGGTTCGCCGACGGCGATCCCTGACATTCTTGGCACTGACCCGACCGGTGAACCGCAAGCTGAATATTGGCTCGGCAGCCACCCGACCGCCCCGTCGACCGTCAACGGCCAGCCGCTGCCCGAACTCTTCGACGCCCACCCCGAATGGGCTGGCCGCCGGTGTCTGAAGATGTTCGGCCGTCACTTCCCGGTCCTCATGAAGCTGTTGGCGGCCGCCAAACCGCTGTCGCTCCAGGCTCACCCCAACCGGGAACAGGCTGAAGACGGTTTCGCCCGCGAGACCGCCGCCGGTCTTGCCCTCGACGCCCCCAACCGGACTTACCAGGATGACTGGCCGAAGCCCGAACTGCTGGTCGCCGTGACGGGTTTCGACTGTCTGTGTGGTTTCCGCGACCCGGCCGTGACGGTTGACTTATTCCGCCAACTGGGCGTCGCCGACGACCTCGATTTGATCACCAAACCGCTGTCGCAGCGGAAGGGATCGGCCGCCTTCGCCCAGGCTTTCCTCGATGTCCTCAGCCTGGAAGACGATCAGCTGGTCAGCCTGACCGTGGCCGCCGCCCAAACTCGGGCCGATGAGACCGGACCGGTCGGCGAGTTCGCCCGCACCGCCCTCGAACTCAATACCTTCTTCCCCCACCACCCGTCGATTCTGGCCGCTCTCCTGCTCAACCGGCTCCACCTTGAACCCGGCCAGGGCGTTTACCTGCCGCCGCGAACCTTGCACTCGTATCTCCACGGCGTCGGCGTCGAAGTCATGGCCAGTTCGGACAATGTCCTCCGCGGTGGCCTGACGACCAAGCACATTGATGTCGACGAATTGATCCAGGTCGTGGCCTTCGAGCCAATGGCCGTAGCGCCGGTCGAGCAACGTGACGACGATGGTTTCAGCCGATATTTGACCCCGACCCCGGAGTTCATCGCCTGGCGCGGCGAACTCAGCCACACCCGGGTGACTTTGCCTGCCACCAAGGCCTGCCGGTTCGTCTTCGCGACCGATGGTGAGGCCGAGTTACGCAGTGACAGCAGTCGGTTGGACCTCGGCACCGGCCAGGCGGCGCTCATTCCTTATGGCGAAGAAGTCACGGCCAGCGGTTCGGCGACGTTGTTTATCAGTGCGCCGGGGGTTTAGCCCGGAAACTGGCGTCCTAAAGAATAAAGAAGATTTCCGGCAAAGGTTTTTCGATTCAGAAGAGTCGTCTATACAGAAAAATGGCCGGCGGCGCCGGGTCGCTCTCCCCCCGAAGACGACCCGGTGCCCGCACAGCCCATCTGCCCTGGGCAGTCCCAACGAGCAGGGATAAAAGGGAACAATCGGTGATCGCTCCCCGACAAGTCGTTGAACCTTTCACAAGGACTTCCATCACTGACTTCTGTCAATGTTTGAGGCTCAATGTTGAGCATACCTTGATCATTCAAGCCTTCAACAGGAATCTTTTTGACAGTGCCCCCGATGCCCGCCTCACCACGCTGTCAGTGGCTGATCAGACGACCTGAGACGGGGGCCAAGCAAGCTCTCACCGCGGGGCGCCGGCTCCGGCCACGCCGGCCGCGGCTGATCGATGACCGCCGCCAGCCGGGCTAAGTACTCCGCTCGGCTGACCGTCGTCGCCCCCAATGAAGTCAGATGGGGCGTCGCCCATTGGACATCGATCACACCAGCCGAACCGAGTGGCTGTAACCACTCGGTGATCAAGCGCCAGAGCGCCACTTTTGAGGCGTCCCGGCCCAGGTCAGGGTCATGGAACATCGATTCGCCAGCGAATAGACCGCCGAGGCTGACTCCGTACAGACCACCGGCTAAATCACCGCCGAGAGTCCAGGTTTCCACGGAGACGACCAGGCCGGATCGGTGAAGTTCGTCATAGACCGACCGGATGTCGGCGTCGATCCAGCCACCGGGCCGACTTGGATCGGCGCAGCCGTCAAGGACGGCGTCAAAGGCCTGGTTGACGGTCACCCGGTAGTGCTTGGCCGATTGCCGCAGCGACCGGCTGGCCCGGAAATTGGCCGGCTCGATCAGACCTCGCTTAAGCGGTGACCACCACGCCATCCGGGCCGGAAAATAGGCTTGTGGGAGGGGCATCGGGAAGACTCCGGAGCGATAAGCGGCAAGGACCAGATCGGCGTCGAACTGATCGGAGAAGGCCACCAAATCCTCATCCGGCCACTGACTGGGCGGACCGAATACTTCCAACACGGGCACAACTGTCATCGTGCCACGTACACTGGCTGGTGGCCTGTCGCCTCCAGAATGTCGTGTCATTAGTGGTGGCCGGTGGGGTGGCCAGCCAGGCGGAGGAGGAGCCGGTAGCGGACCTACCGGCGACGACGACAA
>JAISGZ010000053.1 GCA_031262845.1 Propionibacteriaceae bacterium
CACCACCGGCCGGCCGAAGGGTGTCCGGCTTAACCACGGAGCTTGGACCTACCTGTCCTTGGCGATTTACCAGCTCGACTTGATCGGCTCCCGAGCGACCTTGTTCTTGTGGCTGCCGCTGAGCCACGTCTTCGGCAAATCGCTCAGCGTCTTCCAGCTGATCTACGGCTTCCACACCGCCGTCGACGGCCGCATCGACCGCATCATCGACAACCTGGCGATTACCAAACCCGACGTCATGTGTGGGGCACCCCGGATTTTCGAAAAGGTCCGGGCGGCCATGTTGACCGGCGACTCGTCCCGGGGCCTCAAGGGCAAGCTGGCCCGCTGGGCTTTCGCCACCGGCTATCAATCGGTCGACTACCGCCTCAACCGCCAGCCGATGCCCCTGGGCCTGACGCTGCGTTACGCGCTGGCCGACAAACTCGTCTTCTCCAAGTTGCGGGCCAAGATGGGCGGCCGGATGCAGTTCATGATCTCCGGTTCAGCCAAGCTGTCACCCCAAGTCCAACGCTGGTTCTACGCTGCCGGCATCATCGTCGTCGAAGGCTACGGTTGTACCGAATCGGCCGCCGTCTCGTTCGTCAACAAACCCGAACACCTGGTCATGGGTTCACTCGGGCCGGCCATCCCCGGTTTGGAAGCCAAGACCGCTGATGACGGCGAAGTCCTCTTGCGCGGTCCGGTGATCATGTCGGGCTACCACAACGACCCCGAGGGAACGGCCGAAGTCTTAGACGCCGACGGCTGGCTCCACACCGGTGATATCGGACATTTCGACGATGATGGTTATCTCTTTATTACCGACCGGAAAAAAGATCTCATGAAGACCTCGGGCGGTAAATACGTGGCGCCGTCGAAAGTCGAAGGTGCGATCACCGCTAACGTGCCCTATGTTTCGCAGGCTTTAGCGGTTGGTGACGGACAAAAATATATTGCCGCGCTGATCGTGTTGGATCGGGAAGCCCTCATGCGCTGGGGGCAGAATCACGGCCACCCGGACGCCACCTACGCCGAACTCAGTCAATTACCTCACATCCGGCGCTCGATCGACCGCTTTATGGCTCGCGCCAATCAACGGCTGGAACGCTGGGAAACCGTTAAAAGGTATGCCATCCTCGACCACGAATTGACCACGGCCGCCGGTGATGTGACGGCTAGTTTGAAGATTCGGCGAAACTTTGTCATTGAGACCCATCGCGATCTGGTTAATTCACTTTTTGACGTAGAATCCCCCGATGAAACGGTGCGCTGACCGATTACCTTTCCCTCCACCGTCACCAGTCGGCAGCGGCGTCTCGCGAATTCAGACCTCGGTCTTCTCGTTACGATGATTGCCAGATGACTAAGACCCAGGCCAGCAGCCACTGCCGCCAGCCCCTCGAGCTGGTTTCTGAAGGAGAACAATGATTTTCCGGACTACTGTTCCGTTGCGTTGGGGTGACCTCGACGCGCAGGGACACATCAACAATGCCGCCTACGCCGATTACCTCCAAGAAGCCCGGGCCGACTACTTCGACAACACACCGATTGAATCTCTGTCCGGCAGCGGCCTGGTGGTCGTCAGTCACCAGGTCGAATACCTGGCCCCGGCCTATTTCCGGGCCGAACCGCTGATCGTCGACCTTTGGCCCTGCCAGGTCAGCGCCGCCAAATTCACACTGGCCTATGACTTGTGGCAGGACGGCCGCCAAGTCGCCCGAGCCCGGACCGTGCTCTGCCCTTACGACCTGGTGGGCGGCCAACCGCGGCGCTTCCAAGCCCACGAACGGGCCTGGCTGACGTCCCAGGTCGAAGCCGCCGAAGCTTTCCGGCCCCTGCGCTGGCGGCCGATGAACTCACACGCCCGCTCGGCGCCGATGCGGGTCCGCTGGGGTGACGTCGACTGTTACGGCCACGTCAACAACGTGCTCTACTTCAACTACATCATGGAGGGCCGGATCGCCTTCACGGCCGCCGCCTCACACTCGATGAACGAGACCCTCGAATCGGGTTATCTCTGGTTTGTCGTCCGCCAAGACGTCAACTATTTAACGCCCTTGTTCTTCCGCATCGAGCCCTACACGATCCGGACCGGCGTGGCCAAGATCGGCTCAACCTCGATCACCTTCTGTTCCGAAATCGCCGATCCAACGGCTCATAAACGCTTTGCCACGGCTTCGACGGTGGCGGTGTTCGCGGATGCCGAGGGCCGGCCGACGGAGATTTTGCCGCAGTGGCGCGAGGCCCTCCAGCCGTATCGGCTGACCGCTCACTGAGGTGTCGAACCGATCAGCCACGAGAACGTCTAGCGCCTGGTCACGCCACGACTGATGCCCATTCTTCCGCAGGAAAAATGGGCATCAGGGATCATTCTCGGGTAGCGCCCTAGCGACTACCGGCTGACTCGGGTAATGGTCTCCAGCAACCGCCGTCCGGCCGGTGAGCGTTCGGCGCCCGGCCGGGTGACAACGAAGAAACGCCGTCCGGTCAGGCCGGCCAGCCGCTGCGGCCGCAAACCGCTACCGGCAAAAGCCTCCAGGGCCGAGGTCGCCGTCACCGCCACGGTCCGATCATCGCCCGCCATCAGCCGCTGGATGGCAGCACTATCACTGGTCTGGTGAGTAATCCGAGGCCGGAAGCCAGCCGTCTGGCAGCAGTTTTCCAGATGACTGCGACAGGACTCGCAGCCGACGATCCACTGGGCTTCGGCCAGATCGGCCAGCTTCAAGCCACTCTGATGAGCCAGTGGGTGATTGGCCGGCAAAAGGACGACCAGGTCGTCGCCCCCGACCAGACGACCGGTCAAACCGGCCGGCAAGGTGATCGTGGCCTCATCGGCCGCCGTATCATCCAAGGACAAGGCTTGGGGCGGCACGAAGTCGAATACCAGAGCCAAGTCCAGTTCGCTCGAACGCAACAGGGGCAGCGCCTGATCGGGTTCAACCTCGGTCAGCAAAACTTCAGTCTTGACGTTGTGGGTTCGCAATTCCTCCAGGACCGCCGGTACCAAACTCGTCAACGACGACGTGAAACAGCCCAGCCGGACCATGTCGTGATTGCGCCGTTCGAGAGCCGCCAAATCATCTTGGGCGGCTTCCAGGTGACGCTCAATGGCATCGGCGTGATGAACCAGAATAGTTCCCGCCTCATTCAACTCGACACCCGAGCGATGCCGGTTCAGCAAGGGCATTTGGACAGTCCGTTCGAGGGCCGCCAGGTGCTGGCTGACCGCCGGTGGGGTCCAGCCCAGGGCTCGGGCGGCGGCCGAGATCGACCCTGTTTGGGCGACGATACGGAGGATTAAAACCCGTTTCGGGTCCAGCGCGGGTAAGACACTCATCGGTTCCTTGGCTCCTTTAACCACTGACGAATCTGTGAACCGTTGTTCGCAGAACATCTGGCCCGAGAGTCAAGACAAACTTGTCCTCCGTGGGGGGAACCCGACGCGATGGAGGAATGTACCTAGGCTTTTGGTGTTACTCAAGCCTGCACCTGAGAAATCCCCACTTCCGACGCCGCCGCCAACCGTCACCCGTGCCTGTCAGTGGGCCAACACGCCGGTCGATTCGTAACCTACGGTGCCGTCAAGTAAGCTCAGATCAGAGCAGCGGTCAACTCGACTGCGGCTCACCAGCAAACCTGGTTTGACAAGGCTGACCAAACCTCAATCAGCCCGACGACCGGGAAGCTGATCAAGTTGGCGGCCGGCGCTTGAGCCGTTAAGTCACAGGGACGTGCTATGAGTTTTACCCAGTTCTACCAACCGGGCGTACCGGAGCAAATCGAGTTGCCCACCGACTCGCTGGTGGACTTGCTGGAAACCTCGGTCCAACAGGGCGGCCGGCGCGTCGCCTTGGAGTTCTTCGGCCGCGAGACGACCTACCGGGAACTCGGCGATCAGATTCACCGGGCCGCCCAAGGCCTGCTCGAATTGGGTGTCAAACCCGGCGACCGGGTGGCCTTGGTGCTGCCGAACTGCCCCCAACACGTGGTCGCGTTCTACGCCGTCCTGAGACTGGGCGCCATCGTCGTCGAACACAACCCCCTCTACACCGCCCGCGAATTGCGCCACATGTTCGAGGATCACACCGCTCGGGTGGCGATCTGTTGGGACAAAGCGGTTGCCAATTTGCGTGATCAGCCGCACGACATCGAACTCGACCACATCGTTTCGGTCAATTTGCTGGAGGCTTTCCCGGCCGTCAAACGCCTGGCTCTCCGGCTGCCCTTACCGTCGCTCCGGCGGACCCGGAAACAGCTCACGGCCCCGACCAAAAACACGATTTCCTGGAGCCAATTACTTAACCGGCCGCCGCTCAACCCGGCGACACCACTACCCGACGTCCACGACACCGCCGTCATCCAATACACCTCGGGCACGACCGGCCAGCCCAAAGGCGCCCTCCTCAGCCACTACAACCTCTACGCCAACGCCCGCCAGGGCGAAGCCTGGATGCACGGCGCCCAGTACCGTAAAGAAACCTTTTATGCCGTGCTGCCGATGTTCCACGCCTTCGGCATGACGCTGTATCTGACCTACGGCATTCTTAAACAAGCCCGCTTGGTGCTGTTCCCGAATTTCGACGTCAACCAGGTCTTAGCGGCGGCCAAGAAACATCCGCCGACCGTGTTTTGCGCGGTGCCACCAATTTTCGAGACCACGGCCGCTCAAGCTCAGGCTCGGAATATTTCCTTGAAAACTGCCGCCTACTGTATTTCCGGCGCTATGGCTTTGCCGGACAAAACGGTCAGCTTGTGGGAGTCGGTTTCCGGCGGTCTCTTGGTCGAAGGTTACGGCCTGACCGAAGCCTCGCCGGTGGCGCTCGGCAACCCGTTCTATTCGACCCGGCGCCGGGGCACGATTGGCCTGCCGTTCCCGAGTACCGAAATCCGCGTCGTCGACCCGGACGACCCGACTCAAGAGGTCACCCCTGGCCAGCGCGGTGAACTCCTCATCCGCGGCCCCCAAGTTTTCCGGGGCTACTGGAACAACCCCGAAGCCACCGCCCAAATTTTGCTGCCCGGTGGCTGGCTGCGGAGTGGCGACATCGTTACCCAGGACGCCGACGGTTTCACGACCATCGTCGACCGGCTCAAAGAACTCATCATCACCGGTGGCTTCAATGTCGCCCCGAGCGAAGTCGAACAGGTCCTGCAGCTTCACCCCGATATCGCCGAGTCCGCCGTCATCGGCTTGCCCGATGAACACAGTGGTGAAATGGTTGTGGCCGTGGTCGTGCCCAAGCCGGGGTCAGTCATCGACGACGACCAAGTCCGAGACTTTTGCCGCACCCGGTTAGCCCGCTACAAAGTCCCCCGGCGCGTGATTGTCGTCGCCAGCTTGCCGAAATCGATGTTAGGCAAAGTTTTACGGCGTCAGGTCCGGGCCGATTTACTGCAAACCTGCCGGACTTAATCCGGCCGACCTCCTAAAACACCCCAGTCTGACCACTGGATTGGGGAACCTGTTCCTCCAACACCTCGGACCACCGACTTGATGGCCGAGTTAATGTCAGCGGCGATCGTTCTTCCGCCTCCGGTAAGCGCTCGTCACTATCAGCTCGAGTTAGTAAGGCCTTCCTAATGAGCTACGTCCAGTTCTACCAACCTGGTGTCCCCGCCGACATCGACTTACCGAAACAGTCGTTGCTCGAACTGGTGGACAAAGCGGCTCGCCAAAATGGCCACAAGGTGGCATTAGAGTTTTTCGGGAAAACCACCACCTACCGGCAATTACATGATGAAATCGAGCGGGCTGCCCAAGGCTTATTGGATCTCGGCGTCCGACCGGGTGACCGGGTGGCACTGATTTTGCCGAATTGCCCGCAACACGTCATTGCTTTCTACGCCATTTTACGAATTCAAGCCATTGTCGTCGAGCATAATCCGCTCTATACCGCCCGCGAATTGCGCCACATGTTCGAAGACCACACCGCCCGGGTCGCGATCTGTTGGGATAAAGCCGTCGCCAAACTCCAGGACCAACCGGATGACATTACCCTCGACCACATTGTGTCGGTGAATTTATTACATTCCTTCCCAACCGTAAAACGGCTGGCGCTGGGGCTGCCGGTGCCGTCTTTGCGGGCCACCCGCCGTCAATTAACAGCTCGAACCTGTGGCACGGTGCCGTGGTCAAAACTCTTACGCCGACCCTTCGCCAATCCTCATGTGCCCTGGCCCGACGTCAATAGCACGGCCGTCATCCAATACACCTCGGGCACCACCGGCCGGCCCAAGGGGGCGATGCTGAGCCATAGCAACCTCTATTCCGACGCCCTCATGGGTGAGGTTTGGATGCACGGCGCCAAAACTGGCCAAGAAACTTTTTATGGCGTGCTGCCGATGTTTCATGCTTTCGGTATGACCCTGCTTTCGGTTTTCGCTATCCTCAAACAGGCTCGACTCGTCCTTTTTCCAAATTTTGACCCCGATCAAGTCCTGTCAGTTGTGAAAAAACGCCCGCCGACCGTTTTTTGCGCGGTGCCGCCGATTTACGACGCCCTGGCCCGTCGGGCAACGGAACGCAAAATTTCCCTCAGAAGTGCTAAATTCTGTCTCTGTGGCGGTATGGCGTTATCGAGTGATATCGCCCAGCGGTGGGAGGCCTTGGCCGGCGGATTATTGGTCGAAGGCTACGGTTTAACCGAATCGTCGCCAGTTGCCCTCGGCAACCCCTTCCATCCGTCCCGCCGCCGCGGCACGATTGGCCTGCCCTTCCCGAGCACCGAGATCAAGGTCGTTGAAATTGACGATCCGAGTCGAGAAGTGGCCCGCGGCGACCGGGGCGAACTCTTGGTCCGGGGCCCCCAAGTCTTCCGGGGCTATTGGAACAACCCCGAAGCCACTGACCAAGCCCTCTTGCCCGGTGGCTGGTTGCGGACCGGCGACATCGTGACCCAGGACGCCGACGGTTTCACCACCGTCGTCGACCGGCTCAAAGAACTCATCATCACCAATGGTTTCAACGTTGCCCCGAGCGAAGTCGAACAGGTCCTGCGGCTCCACCCTGATATCGCCGACACGGCCGTGGTCGGTCTGCCCGACCAGAGCAGTGGCGAGATCGTGACAGCGGTCGTCGTGACTCGGCCCGGGTCCACGATCGACGAGGCTCAAGTCCGTGATTTCTGCCGGGAACGCTTGGCCCGCTACAAGGTCCCGCGCCGCGTCGTGACCATTGAAAACTTGCCGAAATCGATGTTGGGCAAGGTCTTACGTCGGCAAATCCGGGATGACTTGGTTAGTCTGGCGGGTCGCTGATCAAGGCCGACTGGCGACTCGACATCAGCTTGTCTGAACCGGCATTCAGCGCCGGGCTGCTCAAGCCAGAGCCGCCGTTCAGCGGCGTCCGAGCATTAGTCCGACCGACCACTAATCCGAACTGCGGTGATGCTCCGGGTCAATCGTGTCGACAGAGATACCGGTCAGCTGGGCCAGCTGTTCGACGATGGTCGTGAAAACCAGTTCCCGAATCTGAATCCGACCCGGGCAGCGCAGTTCAATCGGGCGCCGGAAGAGAACGATCTGAGCCAGCCGGTCGAGGGTCGCCTCCCGCGCTACCGCCAGCGGCACGCGTGACGACCACAGTTCGGTCACATCGGGCACCTCTTCGATACCGATGTCGACGTGGGCCAAAGCTTGGGGACAGTGGTGGGCGATGTCTTCAATCGTCTCGGTCACACATTCGATGAAGAACTCGCTCGACAAGGTCGGACGCCGCGACCGCAGCCGGGGACCAGCCAAACTCCGGGGTGGGGCCAGCATCCCCCGCCAGCCTCGGCTGTGACGATCCCGTTTCGACATGGCCGTCACTGTACAACGATGACTGGACGGTTGACCGGCGTGCCGCTCGTGCGCTGGGCGGCAAGCTCGCTAACCTCCGGTTGTGACCACTCGCTACTGCCGCCATCAAGGCTGCTCAGCCCGGGCTAAGGCGACGTTGACCTTTGTCTACGCGGACCGCACGGCGGTGCTCGGTCCGCTCTCCCCGAACCGGGCGGCCGAAGGCATCGACCTGTGCCCCAGCCACTGTCACCAGTTGTCGGTGCCGCGCGGTTGGGACATCGTCCGGCTGCCGCTCGACGAGCCCGGCGTCGTAACCGGCCCAACCGATGATCTACGGGCCTTGGCCGCTAGTGTCCGCCAAGCCGCTGGCGTGACGGCTCAGCGCCCCAGCCGACCACCGGTAGCCGCTCCCCAACCGGTCGCCAGCAATGTCGTGACTCTGGCAGAGCGCCGTCATCTGAGGGTCGTCGCCGACCCCAGCCGTAGCCACCGCCGCCAGGCAGGCTGATCGGCCACCGGCAACCGGTGATTTTCTTTACCGAGTC
>JAISGZ010000101.1 GCA_031262845.1 Propionibacteriaceae bacterium
GGTTCTGTCACCCAACCGACCGACACCCAGTCGGCGCGTTCACCAACTGGCATTTGGTCCAGCCCCTGCCCCGTATGGCACCGGTCTGCCCGTCAGCGTTTGGTGTTGATGCGCTGATCCAGTCGCTGAACCCTGGTTCCTGTGGCACCCCGGTTGAGGGGTCGGCGCAGGGTCTGGTGAGCCCCAAACCAAGAAAAGTAAACGACGATCACCGCCGAAACCAAAGCATTGGGCGATCACCGAACCGCCGCCACGCCGCTGCGGGACAGCAACAACATGACTGTTATTCACAGCCGCTCGCTACGATCTGATCATGGCTCTGGAGATCACTGACGACGAGTTCGACGACTTGGTCGCCGAGGCCCTTGACCGGATTCCAGAAAGCTTTTGGGACAAAGTCGAAAACGTTGTCGTCCTGGTCGAACCCACGCCGCCCCCAGATGAGCCCGATCTGCTCGGCTATTACGACGGCATTCCCTTGTCAGAACGTGATTCAGGTTACGCTGGAGTGTTGCCTGACCGGGTTGTTTTGTTCCGCCAACCACTGATCGAGATGAGCCAAGACCGCGATGACTTGGCAGCCGAAATCGCCATCACCGTGATCCACGAAATCGGTCACTTCTTCGGTTTCGATGACGACGAACTCGACCGTTTCGGCTGGGCCTGAAACTGGCCTCAGACTGCCCTCGTGAACGGCCTGACCGAACTCGGCTCAAGTCTGACGTGAGGGTTCACGGCTCCGCCGCCAGTTCGGCCGTCGCCCATCAGCCTCGCTCCCGACCACTCCGCCACCTGCGCCGGAACGAAATCTCCCGGAATTATCGTCTAGACTGCGTGACGCCCCTATAGCTCAGCGGTAGAGCTGCGGACTTTTAATCCGTAGGTCGCGGGTTCGAATCCCGCTGGGGGTACAACAAGGTTCAATTCAAATATTGATCCATCTCGGTAAAGGCAACCGATGACAGTGCGACAGTATGGAGATTAGCCGTCCGCATCGTCGTGGCCTATGCAAAAAGAACGGAAGCGTCAGGCACGACATGACTTCCCCATCCTCATCTGTTCTCTTGCTTGGGCGGTAGGGGGTAGCGCCACTCATGCGGAGCAGAGGATTCTTCAGCGTCGTCGGTCCAGCGCACAGTGATCGTGGAGTCCCGCGTACCTATGTTCCTGGCGGCCATGAAAGTCCCAGCTTCCCCTGGACCGAGACGGTTTGGAATATCTTCCGTTCGTGCGTGGAGAGACGAGTCGTGCTCAATGGCGAGGTTGAAGGCCGTGGCCGTTCCTTGGTTGTCAAGCTGATATGTGTCTCCTATCGAATGCGAGAGAGACCACTTGACTACCGGTCTGAGAGAAGTTCGGGCAAGGATTTGATTGGCCATCTGGCTCAACGCGTCGGCGATGTCGGTGAGTGAATCGATCGTGAGTGACGCTGATCTTTCGGCTCGTTCCGCGCTTGCTTCCGCGGCCTTCTGAGCTCTCTCAGCACGTTCTCGGTTATGCTTCTGGCCTCGCCAGGTGAGCCAGAAGGTCACTGCCACACCCAGGAGGGCGACGGTGGGGGTCAAGATTTGAACCCAATCGCTAGTTGTCACGGTGGTCCTCCTTCCTGGTGAGCCGATTGCCTACGGATAACCGTGAGCCGATTCAGCAGCCTCACTGACTTGAAGACCGGTGTCGCTTGCCGCAAATCTACGCAGAATTGGCCAGTCTTTGAACTCTTCAACTGAAAGATCGCACAGGCCGTTCAGGCCTCGCTCAGTCAGCAACTCATAAGCCAGCACCGCTGCATCACTGGTTTCTCCGAGCATGACTGCTTTGAGTAGGTGGTATCGCTTAGCAGCGTTTGTAACATCCCAGGCTTTGATATCGGCCGTGACGTTTTCGTGAAGTTGTTGGCGTGCGAAGAGCATGTTCGCAGTCATCATGTACGTCCCGGCTCGACTTCCTTCGTGCCCTACTTGCCCTGCTACATGCTCAATGATGGGGAGTACCGCTCGAGAGAACTCGCTGCACGCGAGATAGCGACGGTCATACAAGAGGCTCCGTGAGCAGAACAGGGCGCTCTTTCTTAGCAGTCGCAATTCATCCTCGTTGTTGCCGACGGACAAGAACCAAACGACGAACGTCACGGTGAGCCCGAAGGCGTGGATGGTGTCCGCTTCCGCAATAACGTCGGGAAGCGCATCATCAGAGAACAGGGCGTCTTTCGGAGAGACGAGTTCCTCTCTCACTCGTGCCAGCACGCGCGGCAGGTTTTCCGCCAGGTAACCCAGACTGCTTTCTGGAACCAACGGTGTGCTTGCTGTAGTCAGATTGTCGATCAGAATGCGGATTTCCTCGAAAGGGTAGTAGCGAGCCGGGTAGGTGGGCGAGTCTCGAGGAGTGTCCCAGGTGAAAAGCGACGCGTGTTCCTTGCCCTCAAAGTCTCCATGACGAAGAAGCTCCGAGCGGTGCTCTTCGAGAACGCGAGCTAGGTGCTCAGCCAGCGAGGACGCTCTCATCCGGCGAGTGTCTCGAATAAGCAGCGACACCTGGTCTGGTCTTGACAACATGCTGAACACTTCCCACAGGAGGTCCATGGCCTGACTCATGGTCTTGCAGCCACCCAGAGCTTCTTCGATCGGTTTGGACAGTCGCCCTCGCAGGCGTCTGCTTTCAGGAACGTTCTCCGTCTGGCTTCCGCTTTGGTCAAACAGACTGAGAACATTGTGTCTGAAATAGTCCAACTCGCCCCATCCGGCGGCGGAATCGATAACCGTCTGCCCCTGGTCTCCAGCGAGCGCAGTCCTCAGAGCGGGCAGAAAACTTGGTGTCTTGTCGATGAATGATCGGATACTTTCGGATCGTGCGTCGGCTATCGGGTCCAGCGGAAATGACCTTCCTTGGGACGAGCTTCCGCCGAAGTCCCTTGTGTGGTAAGCGCTTTCCAGTTCCAGATAAGACCCGACGAGGTTGATAAAGTCGGGGGTCATTGCGACATTTCTGCCGGTGACGTTGTCACGGGCCCAGCGCACCGCTTCTCGGCTGCGCATAGCGAAAAAACGGTCGTGGCTTGAGCACCAATCCCGTACAAGGTCTTCTTTGGCATTGTCATGGTAGATGTGCCAGACAGCGTCGTTGGAGTCAAACGGCATCCTGCCACGGGTCACTGACACGCTCTCCGGTTGCGAGAAGTCAGTTTCTTCTAGTTCCCACACCCGTTCTTTCAGTTTCCCAGCAGGGTCCACGTACCAATGTTCGCCGAGTATCACATGGGCGTACCTGCCACAGGCCTCCAAGATGCTGGTGTAGTCGCTCATCGGGACTGTTGGGATGAAAGGCCTGAGCGCGAGGATTGATACGAGACCGATCTCTCGGAAGCGTCTCAGTTGTTCCGCTCGCTCGCGTGCCGGTTTGATGGGTGAGGGCTCGAGATAGGGCTTTGTCCACTGTGCTATGGACACGCAACCGAAGACATTGTGGCCTGCCTTGATATACGAGGCGGTGATTTTTCCTAGTCGCTCCAACTGTCTCTCTGTAAACACCCATCTGGTTGTGAACATGAGATCGACGCCCAGAGGGAGTATCTCCTCCATCAGCCGGAAGGCATCGTCAGCACGGCCACCAACAAAGGAGTCGGTGTCTCCGCTGATATACACGATGTCGAAGAGATTCTTGTGATCTTTGAGCCATCCCACGATCTTCCTGATCGGAAGTTTCGGGTAAGGGAGGAACGCTGAGGTTACGTAGCAGAAAGGGCAGGAGTAGGGGCAGTAGCGATCCTCTGACAATGCTCCCAAGGACACCATCGCTCGTCCGTCTCTGAGATCGAAGGGACTGCTCTCGGGCCGTGTCGTGATGGCATGGCCTTGGTTACCACTGAAAACAACAGATTCGGGAACCACAATGGGGCTGACCTCACCCGAGGCCAGGGGGTCCCCAGCATCCCGCTGCGTGCAGGTTTCACGCTCGTTCGGCTCACCAGGGTTATCGAGCGGCGGTGAGTTCATAATCGACGGTTCCTCTGCCTTGAACCAGCCTGGTGTGGTCCGGGGTGACCTGCTGGAGCGATGCCACTCTATCGGCTCTACGCCTATGTTTCTGGCTGGATTCAAGCCATGTGTTCGCACGATCTCAACGCATGACTCGTTGCTTTTGAAAACAGGTGTGAACGGTTGTCAGAGGGCAAGTGCG
>JAISGZ010000105.1 GCA_031262845.1 Propionibacteriaceae bacterium
GATGGCGCCACATCCTTTGTCTGACCAGCCGACAGCTGCCGGTCGGTTGCTCCACTTACTCCAACAGACGATTCCGCCGATCCACCCCGACGGCCGGCCTTTCATCGCCACCGGTCTGGCCTTGGCCGGACTCGGTTTGCGGACACCGTGGCTGCGCCGCCTGGGTCTGGGTGTGGCGCTGGCCACGGCCGCGTTCTTCCGGATGCCCCGGCGTGTAACGCCGACCGACCCGTCGCTGATCATCTCGGCCGCCGACGGCCAGGTCAGCCTGATCGACGAAGCCGTGCCGCCGGCCGAACTGGAATGGACCGATCAGCCCCGGCCGCGAGTGTCGACGTTCCTGTCCTTGACTGACGTCCACGTCCAACGTTCACCGGTTTCGGGCACGGTTATCCGCCGGGCTTACGCTCCCGGCCACTATCTGTCAGCCGACCGGGCTGAAGCCAGCCAGGTCAACGAACGCAACGGCTTGGTCGTGAAAACCGCCGACGGTGACGAGATCGGCGTCGTCCAAATCGCCGGCTTGATCGCCCGCCGGATCGTCTGCCAAGTTGACGAGGGGGACGCGGTCACAGCCGGTCAAACCTACGGCCTGATTCGCTTCGGCTCGCGCGTCGATCTCTACCTACCACCCGGCGCCCAACCTCAGGTGGCCGTTGGCCAGCGCCTCGTGGGCGGCGAAACGGTAGTAGCCAAACTGCCGTGACGTTGATCCCCAGCCGGACTCAGCGCCGGGCCGAAGGCCGGGAACCGCGCCGGCCGATCTCGCAGTTGCCGAACCTGGTCACGTTGTTGGCGCTGGCCTGCGGCTTGACGGCGGCCCGATTGGCTTTCTCCGGTTCGGCCCACATCACGGCGATCTTGTTACTGATGTTGGCGGCCGCGATCCTCGACAGCATCGACGGTCGGCTAGCGCGGCTCTTGAAAGCCCAGTCCGGGATGGGAGCCCAACTGGATTCTTTCTCCGATGTCATCGCCTTCGGTGTCGCCCCAGCTTTCATCACCTACTGGCTGGTAGCCGCCCACGACGACGGCCGCAGCCTGATCAACTTCGCCTGGCTAGCGGCCATGATCTACGTCGGGGCCATCGTCCTGAGGCTGGCCCGCTTCAACTTGCTCCACGATGACCCCGATCCGTTGCCGTTCCAGGCCGAGTTCTTTGTCGGCGTGCCGGCCCCGGCCGCCGCCTGGCTAGCCTTAACACCGGTCGTCTGCCAGCAGGCTTTCGGCGCCGGCTGGTGGTCTCACCCTCTGACCTGTTCGATTTGGCTGATTTTGGTGGCGGTCTTGGCCTTCTCCAAACTGCCGACCCTGACCTTCAAAACCACCCGTATCCCCCAGCGTTATCTACCGCTTGTCTTACTCGTCTGTTTCGTCGCCATCGCCGCTTTCTTCACCTTCCCCTACGAAACGGCCCTGGTGGTCATCGGGCTCTATCTGCTCCACATTCCGGTCGCGATCTACCAACACCGGTTTTTAACGAGCCATCCCGAAATCTGGCAGGCCTCACCCGACGAGCGCCGCCAACTGCGGCGCCAAGGTCGCCGGGAGCGCCACCAAGGCCGCCGGGAGCGCCACCAAGCCCGCAAACCCCGCCGGATTCTCGGCCGCCGACCGCAACGGCGACCGGCCAAACGGCGCCGGTCAGAGGCTCGGCGTCACGCGGCTGAGCAGGACCCGAGCTAATTTGACCCCGGCTTCGTCGACCATTTCGTGGTCGACTTCAATCGCCCCGACCGCGCCACCCGCCTGAGAGGTCGCCTGGTCATAGGCGGCGACGATCCGGCGAGCGCGCTCGGTTTGTTCTTCGGATGGACTGTAAATTGCCTGGCCAGCGGCGATCTGGTCGGGGTGGACAACCCATTTGCCGTCGTAACCGAGGGCGGCCGAGCGGCGGGCTGAGGCCGTAAATCCGTCGAGGTCACGAATCCCGACGAAGGGTCCGTCGATGGCTTGTAACCCGTGAGCCCGGGCGGCCAACAGAATCGTCATCAGAGCGTGATGGAAGGCGTCCGCCGAATAGCCCGCCGGCTGTGAACCGACGGACAGCTGAGCCATCCCGAGCGAAGCCATGTAATCTCCCGGGCCAAAAACCAAACTTTCCAACCTTGGCGAGCTGGCGGCGATCGCCTCGGCCCGCAACAAACCCGGGGCATCTTCGATCTGGACTTCGAGACCGATCCGACCGACCGGCCAACCAGCGTTGATCTCAACCTGGGTCAGCAACAAATCCAGCGCCACAACCTGTTCCGGTCCCGCGCACTTCGGCAACACGACGGCGTCGATCCGGTCGCCGGCCGCCCCCACGACCTCCACCACGTCGAGATAGGTCCAGGGCGTCGTCCAGCCGTTAACCCGGACCGTCACGAGACCGGCCTGCCAGCCGTCGTCCGACTTCAGCGCCGCCACGATGCGCTGGCGGGCTTCGGCTTTGGCGGCCGGGGCGACGGCGTCTTCCAAATCCAGAAACAGGGCATCGACGGGTAAGGCGCGGGCTTTGGCGATAAAACGATCCGACGACCCCGGTACGGCCAGGATCGTCCGGCGTGGTTTAGGCACAGACATAGTTGAACTTTAGTGTCCGACACTCCTGTTCCCGACACTCAGACTGCCCCGATCACACCTGACCGGGCTTGAAGTTGGGTGCGCCCGGTCGGCCAACAACTGCCGCGACCACAGTCGTCGACTACCCTGGTGCCCATGGGCGCACCATCGACCAGTGTTTTCATCACCCGGATCAAGGGCCTGTCAGTCGTCGATTCCTCAGGTGATCCGATGGGCGTGGTTCACGATGTCGTCGTCCAAATTCGTAACCGAACCCGCCCACCACGGGTTAAAGGCATTGTCATGGCCCTGTTCGCCCGTCGCCGGGTGTACGTGCCGATGGAACGGGTGTACGCCATCGACTCCCGCCAATTGGTGATCTCCGGATCTGTCAACGCCCGCCGTTTCCGCCGTCGGGAGGGCGAATCGCTCGTCATCGAAGACCTCATCGACCGTCAGATCATCTGCCGGGGCCAGACCGAGCCGAGCCGAATTTACGACATCTCGATGGCGCCCGGCCGGGCCGGTGACTGGGAGATCAACCAAGTCGCCTTGTCGCCCTTACCCAAGTCACGTTTTGCCAACCGGCTCAATCTGACGATCGTGCGCTGGAGTGAGGTACCGGACCTCAGCCCGGAGTCACAGACGCTGTCCCACTCCCAAATCGCCGACTTGATTGACCTCCACCCAGCCGATGTCGCCCGTCACCTTCACGACATGGAACCCAGCCGCCGCTTGGAAGTTGTCCAGGCCCTCGACGACCACCAACTGGCCGAAGCGCTGGAAGAGCTGCCGGACGACGAACAGGTCGCCCTGATTTCGATCCTCGACCCGGAACGAGCAGCTGACATCCTCGAAGAGATGGACCCTGACGATGCCGCCGACCTGGTCGCCGATTTGCCGGATGACCAGGCCGAAATCCTGCTGACCCGGATGCAGCCGAAAGACGCCCAGGACGTCCGTGACCTGTTGCTGTACGACGAAGAGACAGCCGGCGGCATGATGACCCCGGAACCGGTGATTTTGCCGCCCGACGACACGGTGGCCGATGCCCTGGCCCGGGTGCGGGACGAAGACCTGCCTCCGGCCCTGGCGGCCATGGTGTTCGTCGTCCGGCCGCCGCTCGACACCCCGACCGGTACTTTCCTCGGCGCCGTCCACATCCAGCGGTTGTTGCGTGAACCGCCCAGCGCCATGGTCTCCAGCCTGATCGACACCGAGTTGGAGCCGCTCGACGCCCAAACCCCGCTGGCGCTTGTGTCACGCTACTTCGCGACCTACGACATGGTCGTCGCCCCGGTCGTCGACAGCCAGTCCCGGCTGGTCGGCGCGGTCACGGTTGACGATGTCCTCGACCACATGCTGCCCGAGGACTGGCGTGGGATTCAGCTTGATGCGGCGACCCCGGGTTCGGCCCCACCGGACGATCAGCAAACGGTGGCTGCCGCAGTAAACTGACGCGACTGGGGTGGCTGCTGGCCAGGTCATAGCGGACAGCCGATTCGAGGACTGGCTGGCCAGCTAGTGGCATCGGCCAGGTCGGCCAACTGGCCGCTGGCCGTCAACGCTTCCCACCCTGGCCGGTCGATGACAGCAACAATCAGGAGGTGACCGATGGCTAGGCCACGCACGCACGTTGATGAGCGGCTCGACACTCCCGGGCTCCGCCGACGGTCCTTCTTACCGAAGCCGAAAGCCGATCCCGACCGTTTCGGCCGTTTCGCCGAAGCCTTTGCCCGATCGATGGGAACGGCCACTTTCCTGTTCTGGATGACGCTCTTCATCGCCATCTGGATCGCTTTCAATATCGTTTTGGCTCGCGTCCACGGCACCGCCCCGGACCCTTGGCCGATGATGTTCCTGACCTTGTTGCTGTCGCTTCAGGCGTCGTACGCCTCGCCGCTCATCTTGCTGGCCACCAACCGGCAAGAGGCGCGGGACCGGATCGCTATGGAGAACGACCGCAAGCAGGCTGCCCAATCCCGGGCCGACATGGATTTCTTGGCTCGTGAGATCGCCAACCTGCGAACCCGGATGGGTGAGATGGCGACCCGTGACTTCATCCGTTCCGAATTACGGTCGATGCTCGAAGAGCTTGACCAGCGTGAAGCCGAAACCGCCGCTGTCCCGCCCCCGGGCGCTAAGGTTGGCCAGCGTGACTGACTCTTCGACTGCCCCAGCAGCCCTCACCGATCAGCTTCGAACCGCCTTGGGCCAGGTGATCGACCCGGAATTACACCGTTCGATCACCGACTTGGACATGGTCGGCGCAATTGCGGTTGACGCCAGTGGCCAAGCCACGATCGAATTCCAGCTGACGACCGAGGCTTGTCCGCTGCGCTATCAGTTGGTGACCGACATCGAACGAGTCGCCAGCGCCTTGCCCGGCGTGACCGGCGTGACGGTTGAAGTCGGCACCATGAACGATGATCAACGGGCGGCTTTGCGGGACAAACTCGGGGCCGGCGCCGGACCGGAGATTCCGTTCGCCCGGCCGGACAGTTCGACCCGAGTCATCGCGGTCGCTTCGGGTAAGGGTGGCGTCGGCAAGAGTTCGATCACGGCCAATCTGGCCACGACCTTGTCCAGCGCCGGTCACAGTGTCGGCGTGATCGACGCTGATATCTACGGCCACTCGCTGCCCCGTTTGTTCGGCGTCGAACCGGATGATGGGCCGACCCGGGTCGAAGGTATGGATTTCGTTTTGCCGGTGACGGTCAAGGGCGTCAAGCTGATGTCGATCGGGATGATGAAACCCGAGCCGGATGATGTCATCGCCTGGCGGGGACCGGTCGTTTCCCGGGCTCTCATGCAGTTCCTGACCGAGGTCTACTGGGGCGATCTCGACTTCCTGTTGATCGACTTGCCACCGGGCACTGGTGATGTCGCGATGTCGATTGGCCAGGCGTTGCCGAACGCGGAAATTCTCGTTGTCACGACGCCGCAGTTGGCCGCCACCGAAGTCGCCGAACGGGCCGGCACGATGGCCGATTTGATGAAGCAGCGGGTCATCGGCGTGATCGAGAATATGAGCTACCTCGACACGGTCTGCCCCCATTGTGGCCAGAGCCATCGGGTCGATGTCTTCGGCAGTGATGGTGGTCAGACGGTGGCGACTGATTTGACTCGGCGACTCGGTTACGAGGTGCCGTTGTTGGGCCAGATTCCGCTGGCGCCCGATTGGCGGGCCGCCGGTGACGCCGGTACGCCGCTGGTTCTGACGTCACGCGAACCGGCCGCCGTGGCCCTGGCCGAAGTGGCGGAGAAGATCACCCGGATGGGGCGGGCCCTCTCGCCCGTTGGTTAAGCGAATCGGCCCTCATTCGGCCAGCTCCAAAGCTTCCGGCAAGGTGATATGACCGAGGTAGAGAGCCGTGCCGACGATAGCCGCGTCCACTCCCCGATCAGCCAGCGCCCGCAGCTGAAGAAGATCATCCAAGCTGGCGATCCCACCAGAGGCCGTGACCTTGGCATCGGTCCGATCCGCCACGCGGGCCAGCAATTCCAGATTCGGCCCGGCTAACATGCCATCGCTGGCGACATCGGTAACGACAAAACGTTGACACCCGGCGGCCGTCAACTGGTCGATCACCTGATCGACATCACCCCCCTGACTAGTCCAACCACGAGCCGCCACCTGACCGTCCTTGACATCAAGCGCAATCGCCACCCGCTCCGGTTCCCGACCCAAAACCGCCGCCGCCCAGTCCGGTCGTTCCAAGGCCGCCGTCCCGATGTTGACCCGGGCACACCCGGTCGCCAAAGCCCGCTCCAAGGCATCGTCATCCCGGATACCACCAGTCAATTCGACCGCCAGGTCCAGCTCAGCGATAATCCGAGCGGCGATATCGGCGTTCGACCCACGTCCGAAAGCGGCGTCCAAATCGACCAAATGCAGCCAAGTCGCCCCCTCGTCCTGCCACCGCCGGGCCGCCACCACCGGGTCACCGAAGACTTTCTGCGACCCCGCCACTCCCTGAACCAGCTGAACAGCTTGCCCGTCCATCAAATCGACCGCCGGCAAAATCGTGAACTCTGTCATGAGGCCAACTTAGTGCTCTGTCGGGCTTTCACTTTTCGCTAGGGAGAAATTGTCCAAGAGGGATACCTTCTCAAAGGAAGTTCTCGTTTTTCAGCACCCGCCAGGTCACCAGCCACGTTGTCGTCGTTATCGCCGTGGAATCACACAACCTCACTAGGCGGGTTGCTCAGTCTCAGCCAAAGCTCTCGCCTCAGCCGCCTCACCATGGCGACCCAGGGTTTCCAGCACTTGCCCAAACGACGAAGAGGCCAACGAGAAACATGGGCAATACTTGCGCTATGGATGGTGGGATAACAAAGGCGATCCTCTACGTGGATGGCTTTAATCTCTACCGCCGATGTTTGGAATCTCATCCTGATACTAAGTGGCTGGATTTGGTGGCGTTCGCCAGGAATCTCCTACCTGAGTACAGAGTGGTCAAAGTTCACTACTTCACGGCTCGTATCAAACCTGTAGCATCTTCAGATCCGAGAGCCCCGCAGCGCCAACAAGCCTACTTGCGCGCTTTAGCTACCTTGTCAAAGGTTGAGGTTCATCTCGGTCATTTCCGAGCAGACGTACGCTGGATGGTCGCTCACCCTCAGGAAATCGACCCGGATACCGGCAAGCGTCGCCTAGTCAGAGTGCGGAAGATTGAGGAGAAAGGCTCCGACGTCAATCTGGCCGTTCGGATGCTGGTAGACGCCCACGCCGGTCGCGCCGGCCTATACGTAGCACTCACCAATGACTCGGACCAAGCAGAAACGCTACGAGTAATCAAGTCGGAGCTTGGCCAGGCCACCGGTCTCGTGCTCCCGATGGAGACCGCCAAAGGCTCCAAAGAGCTAATGGGAACGGCCCCCGATTTTGTCGGCTATGTCACCCGCGATCTACTGTTGGCAAGCCAGCTTCCCGACAAGATCCTTGACGAGCACGGCACTATCACCCGTCCGCCAGAATGGGCTGAAAAATCCGATGGCCCCCAGCCGTCGGCGTGGGGGCCATCTAACCGGTAGCCGAAGCATCCGGGGGTGTATATGTTTTCGACTATAGCTGATCACCCCAACCATTGACAGCCTAGGAAGCCGAATTATGGAACTAACATAACGCTGCGCCACCACCGACCGCTGGTGGTTCGTCCCCGTCGAAAAAATCGAAGGTCAGACGGTAATTCTGTTCCAGCGTAATCGTCGTGGCACCGGGAAATTGATGATCTGACTGCAAAAAAGTATTGGGAACAGTTCTCCGATGAACTGGGGAAAGGATGGTGGAGATGAGACACGTCACCGTCACCGCCGAGCGCTCCGGTACGTGGTGGGTGCTGGAATGCGCCGAGTCAGGGTCCGTCAGCCAAAGCAAGCGCCTCAGCCAAGTCGAC
>JAISGZ010000174.1 GCA_031262845.1 Propionibacteriaceae bacterium
CCCAACACGGCCCCGTAACCGGCTGGCTGACCGACAAGCGGCCGTGCCAACCGGCCACCGCCGCCCACACGACTGGTTTGCCGACCGCTAGCGCCGCCCGGTTGATGGCGTAGCGAAGAGCGGTTTGATCAGTGCAATCGACGACGATGTCGGCGGCTGCGACGTCGGCCGCGACGAAACCCCGGACCTGGCCTTGGACGACACAGTCGGGGTTGATGGCTCGGGCCCGGGCGGCCGCCAGCTGGGCTTTGGGAGCGCCGCTATCAGCTGTCGTGTAGAGACTTTGGCGGTGCAGATTTGACCGGCTGACCACGTCGGGGTCGACGATCGTGAGCCGTCCCAGCCCCGCCCCGGCCAATAAGGCGATGACCGGGCTGCCGAGCCCACCGGCTCCGACCACCAAGACCGTGGTCCGCGCCAATCGGGCCTGGTTGGCCGGACCGAAACCGGTCAGGGCCACCTGCCGGTCGTAGCGGCCGTCATCAGCCGCCTGACCGTGGGCTGAGATCGAAGCCGCTACCACGACCCGTCACACTCTGACCGAGCTGGCCGAGCCGGACGACAGGGCGGCCGACCGAGCCATCAATTCCGAGGTCGCCAGTTCGTCGAGTTCCTCGAGATGGCGGGCGTCGACGATGACGTGGGGTGGGTTTTGCTGGTCGGCCGAGTCGAGATAAGCCTGACACAGGTGAGGTTCGACCTGGGGCACGATCCGGGCCACCCGGTAGCCCGAATTCAACTCGGCCAAGGAGCCATTGACCATCCCGGCGTGGAGTTGGCAGACGATATCCGGCGCCGTCACGGCCGTGGCGATGAAGGGACAGTTGTGGAACAGCAGGCAGCGTTCGGGCACACCGGGCGTCTGGGGCGGTAATTCGGGGGCGAACCAGAGGGCGTCGAGTTTGTCGACCACGCGCTGGTAGATGTCTTCTTCGGGGATGTGTTCGAATGGCGCCGGGCGGCGGGTCAGGTAGCGGCCCCACTCCTCGCCGACCTCGTGCATCGTCTCCGGCGACATCGCCTGGTGGTGGGCGATGACGTTGGTCAGCATCTGTGACAGCAAGCGGTAGCCCTGGGCCCGTTCGTGGGTTTGATTGGGCAGGGTGCCGATGTAGACGACCCGCGGCCGACCGGGCTTATCACCGGCCACGGTTTCCCGGGTCGCCAAACCGGCGTCGACCAGTGACTTGAGATGGAAACGGGCGGTGTTGGCATGAATCCCAACCGCGTTGGCGATCTCTTGGACGGACAACGGCTCCGGCGCGTCACGCAGAATTTGAATGATGTGAGTCCGGCGCCCCATCCGGTCGTCTGACCCGGTCGTGCCGTCGTAGACCGGCCCCCCTGGTCGTGCTGTCATCACTTATGACACCTCATTGTCGCTGAATTGTCGGTCACTGAATCGCCGTTGTCCCCGCTCACCACCGGCGGTCGTCGACTCAGAGGGGGACGGTCCAACATTATTGTCAATTAACTCTAAGAATCCAAAGAAAATACGCCAACCCGGTGGATTTGGTTAAGCAAAAACTTGTCAAAAACTCCTCCCCCGGGGAAACAACCTCAGCGTGGGACCGGTCAGTCACCCGGTTTGGACGAATCCCGATGGGCTGTATAGGCTGCCAGCGTGATGCTGGGACTGCCCTTTAGGGCTCTTCGCGCGGTATCGGCTGGCTCCCGCCGGAGGCCAGTCGATGAGCATTGAGATCATCGTTTTAATCGTTGTCATCACGGCTTTGGTGTTCGATTTTACGAACGGCTTCCACGACGCCGCCAACGCCATGGCGACCTCCGTTTCGACCGGTGCCTACCGGCCCAAACAGGCTGTCCTCTTGGCGGCCGTGATGAACCTGATCGGCGCCTGTTTGTCGACCGAGGTCGCCAAGACGATCTCCAGTGGGCTGGTCGACGATTCGCTGGTGTCGCCCCAGATAGTTTTCGCTGCCCTGGTGGGGGCGATCTTGTGGAATCTCTTCACCTGGCTGCTGGGGCTGCCGTCATCGTCGTCGCACGCCATCTTCGGGGCTCTGATCGGCGCCACCTTGGCGGTCGAAGGCCTGGACGCCGTCCACGGCTGGAACGTGGTCTCGAAGATTCTGCTGCCGGCCCTGGTCGCGCCGCTGGTCGCCGGCATCGCCTCGTACTTGGCCACCAAGGTCGCCTACGCCTCGTTACAGAACGCCCCCAAAGGCAGCAAACGCCGCTTCCGTGACGCCCAACGGGCCTCATCGCTGCTCGTGGCTTTGGCTCACGGCACCGCCGACGGCCAGAAAACCATGGGCATCATCACCTTGGTGCTGGTCGCCGCCACGGTCCAAACCGGCTCGACGCAATGGTGGTCCCAAGCCCCTGGCTCGGAACCTCATTGGTGGGTCATTCTGGTGGCCGGCTTGGCCATCGCACTCGGTACCTACTCCGGTGGCTGGCGCATTATGCGGACCATGGGCAAGGGCATGGCCGACATCGAACAGCCCCAGGGCTTCGCCGTCGAAACCAGCGCCATGGCCGCCATCTTGGCCTCGTCCCACTTCGGTTTCGGCCTGTCGACGACCCACGTCGTATCCGGCGCCGTCATCGGCACGGGGCTGAGCCGGACGCCCGGTGAGGTGCGCTGGCGGACGGCTCGGAATATGGCCATCGGTTGGTTGCTGACCTTGCCGGCGGCCGGCTTGGTCGGCGCCGGAGCCGCCGTCTTGGCCGAAATGGGTGCCTTCGGCTTCATCGCCGTTCTCATCATCCTGGTCGTCGCCGCCGCCGCCATCAAACTGTTGGCCGGCCGTAACCATGTCTCGGCCAGCAACGTCAACGACGCCAACGAAGTCAAGGTCTTCGGTAAAGCCGACGCGCCGCCGACCACCCCGCCGACTCAGGGCGCTTTGGCTTCGGTCCTGGCCCCGGCCTTGCCGTCCTCGACCTTGCCCAACCACCCGCTGGCGGCCACGCCGTTGGCCCTGACCCGGCTCAAGAAGCCGAAGAAGAAGCTCAAGTCGACCGATACTTTTCCGATCGACGCCGCTCACCCCGACAACACCGTCGTGGTCTTGGAAACCGATAACCCAACCAAGGACCCGGCCGCCGATCCGCCGACCAGCCTCGACGGCCGGCCCAACCCGGCGACCACCCAGCCCCAGTCCGGCGCCGCCGTCCCAGCCGAGGAGGACCAGTGACTATTGATTGGATCGCTCTCCTCCAAGTCGCCATCGTCACGATCGTGGCCGCGGTCGCCATCGTTGGCCTGATGTCACTCGCCAACTGGCTGCTCGGCCCGGTCGGAGCGGAATCCCCGCCCTCAGCCGGCCGCCGTCTGACGGGCCAGGTCTTGATCGTGGTGATGGCCTTGATCATCCTCGGTGGCTTGTATCTGATCGTTCACGAGCACGTGGCCCGTTTGCTGGGTTTCGGCTGAATTGTCACTATTTTTCTTGGTTAAAATTTTTACTTAGTTAAAAACACCGCTCTAGGCGGCGGCAAATTTAGCTAATCAGGTACAGTCCAGCCCGGTGGATTCCTGCCGTCTGGCTGCCTGACTCCGGTGTACCCGTACGCTCGTGTTGGCTAGTGCCCTAGGCTCGACCACCGGATCCTCTTCGATCGCACAAGCAGGAGTAGTGATGGCGCCAGTCTTCCGGGATATCGATGTCAAGCGTGATGCGGCTCGCATTGTCACCTTTTATAAGCGGTACAACTTCGGGATGGCCATCGCCATGGGCTTCCCGTTCACCGAGCAGGCTTTCCGCGATTCTCTGACCCTCAACGATGTCGCCCGCTTCCGGATCGTCGAAGATGGCAACACGATTTTGGGTGACAGTGGCTTGTTCTTCATCGACTCGGCGATGGCCGCTCAACCCGGCGAACTACGCGGCAATCACCTGCTGTTCGAGGTCTCGGCCCGCGGCGGCATGATCGTCGGCGAAATGCTCGAAGGTATGTTGGCCTGGCTGATCAAGAACAACTACCTGATGGCGACCTTGCGCGTCCGGCCCCAGAACAAGATCGCCCTGTTCTCGTACCTGCGGACGGGTTTCCGGGCGGTTGACCACACCCGCCCAGCGGCCGACGGTCTGGTCGATCTGACGACCCATCTGCCGAGTATCTTGGGGGCTTTCAAGAAAGCCACCGATGACCCGCGGGGCGGTATCGAAATGCCGCACATGGGACTGACGGTCATGCGCTCGACCGAAATCGGCGAATCCCAGATGACCGACGGTGTCGAACACCACGCCGATGGCTCGGTGACGATGTCGGTCTTGGCCGAGCCCAAGGGCATGACCGGTGAAGCCACCGTTGACGCCCGCAGTGGTCGGCTGCTCAACATCATGCGGAACGGCGAGGACTGGACCGACCACATTCTCCAGGTCGTGGCCTATCCGCCGGAATTGCCGCCCGTGGTCTTCAACCAGCCGAGCCAGGCGGCCGGACCGTTCACGGTCGATCTCGACAGCGACGGTAACCTGCGCGTGACACACCCGGACCACCTCGGACCGGTCCTACTCGACTGCTTCCCCGACGATCAAGGCCACACCGTGGCTTACCGGAAACCGCCCCGGCGATCGGTCGCGATTGAGGCCACGGCCAACGGCTGGGTGACCCGTGACGAGACGACCGGCACCAGCCGGACGATCACGATCAACGGCGACACGATCGAGGTCGAGTGCCGTTTGGCCGATGACGAGGCGGGTCCGCGCCGGTTGGCCGCCCACCCCTGGGTTGGCTTGCGGACCTGCAACCTGGCGATCACGATGCCCGGTGTCAATACCCGCGGTGACCACGTCCACACGGGCCTGTGGCCACCCCTGGCCCCCGGCTACGAAGGCAGCTTGATCCCCGATTGGTCACTCAAGATGGCCGGCGCCCAACAACTCTGGAGCGACCCGGTCGGCGGCTGGGCCGTCACCATCAGTTGGGCCGACGAAGGCCGCTTGCGGGCCGACGGCGAAGCCCGGGCGACCGGTCCGGTGTTGCGCTACACGATTCAGTTGGTCCGCTCCGAACCTCAGCCGGTCGAAGCCACGGCCGCCGCTCAGGACCTGGCCGCCAACCGCGCAGCGGCCAGCTCGACCGCATCACCGACCGCCACCTGGACGGCCGCCACCTGGGGCACCGATCTGCACCGTCTGACCACGCCCGACAATCAGAGCGAGATCACGGTCTCGCCCGTCAACGGCCTGTTGACCTGGGATGTCCGGGGCCAGCGGCACTTAGTTGACGCCACCAGCCCGAAGCCGTTCTCGTGTCTGTCGACAATTCCGGCCACCCTGTGGCCCAGTATCGACACCGACCGGACCGATGTGCTGCGCGGCCCGGAGTGGGCCGAATCCGATCCTCGCATCATCTTCTCGTCACCGGCCGCTCCGGTCGACGATCCCGACCGGGCCAAGTGGTCGTTGGAGGCCAACGCTGATCTGACCGAGTTGGAACTGACGACTTCGGTGCCCGACCAGTTCGCCGGCCAGGAAGTGTCGCTGAACTTCAAAGTCCCGACCGCCGTCACCGAGGTCGAATTCGAAGACTCGACCGGCCAGTGGTCCAAGCTCAGCTACGTCGACCGCAACGTCAAGCGCATCCAGAGCATCTGGTGGGCTTACAGCCGCCGCTTGCGCTGCCGCTTGGACAAGAAGACCCAACTGTCGTTCGAACCGATCGCCGGCCCGAATACTGAAATTCTCATCCGGGGCACAAACGAAGGTTTCATGTTCGTGCTTCAGTCCCGGGTCGAAGCCGGTGGTTCAACCGCCCGTTGGCGGATGCGGCTCGACGTTTAATCGTCGGCCGGATCGAGTGTCCGGCGCAGTCGCGGTCGGGCGCTCCGTGATGGTGTGCAGGCTCGGAAACGAGTTCTGAGTGGTTGCCGCCCGGTAGCTTCTGCACGTGATGATGTCCAGGCTCGGGAACGAACCCCGTCGCGGACACCGGGTCGCGCTTTCAGCCGGCTGAACTCCGAACCCTGACGTCCGCCGTCTCAGAGCAGGCGGACGTGCCCCGCAAGAATTGCGTTTCGCAGAGTGGTATTGACCGCCGCCTCAGAGCGGGCGGACGTGCCAAATCCGGTCGATGTAGTCCCGGATCGAGCGATCAGAGGAGAAGTAACCGCAGCGGGCCAGGTTGATGATGGCCGACCGGGTCCAGCGATCGGGGTCAGCGTAACACTGGTCGACCTCGTTTTGGACCTGGATGTAACTGTCGAAATCGGCCAGGGCCATGAACCGGTCGGTTTGCATGAGGCTGGAAACCAAGGGTTCGAAGGCGTACCGGTTGCCCTCGGAGAAGGCCCCGGAGGCGATTAGGTCGAGGGCGGCCTTGAGGTTGGGGTTCCGTTCGTAGTAGACGCTCGGCGCATAGCCCCGGGTTTGCAAGTCCATCGCCTCCGGTTCGGTCAGACCGAACAAGAAGAAGTTGTTGTCACCGACCAATTGGCGAATCTCGACGTTGGCGCCGTCTTCGGTGCCGATCGTCAGGGCCCCGTTGAGGGCGAACTTCATGTTGCCGGTGCCCGAGGCTTCCTTACCGGCCAGCGATATCTGCTCCGACAGGTCGGCCGCCGGAATGATCCGCTCGGCCAGCGTGACGTTGTAGTTCGGCGGGAAGGCGATCATCATCAGCTCGTTGACTCGCCGGTCGGCGTTGATGACCCGGGCCACCGAATTGATCAGGTGGATCGTGTCCTTGGCCGCCCGGTAGCCGGGAGCGGCTTTGGCGCCGAACAGGAACACCCGTGGGGTGACCTTGGCCGGGTCGAGGCGGCCGTTGATGATCTGTTCGTACAAGGACACGATGTGGAGCAGTTTGAGTGACTGCCGTTTGTACTCGTGCAGCCTTTTGACCATGGTGTCGAACATCATGTCGGCCGGCAGTTTCAGCCCATCCCGCTGTTCTAGCAAGCTGACCAAACGCTGCTTGTTCTGGAGCTTGATTTTCCGGAAGGCGGCCCGGAAGTCCTGGTCTTCGGCGCTCGGTTCCAGTTCTTGGAGCCGCTCCAAATCCGTCAACCAGCCCGGACCGATGGCGTCGGTGATAAGGGCCGCCAAGTCGGGGTTGGCCAGCCGGATGAAGCGCCGGGGTGTGACGCCGTTGGTGACATTGGTGAAGCGCTCCGGCCACATGACCGCGAAGTCGGGTAAGACCTGGTCGCGCAAGAGCTGCGAGTGCAGTTCGGCGACGCCGTTGACCTTGACCGCGGCGACCGTGGCCAGATGAGCCATCCGGACGGACCGTTCCGGCCAATTCGAGATGATCGACATCCGGGCCACCCGGTCATCATCCTTGGGATATTTTTGGCGGACTTCCTTCAAAAACTGCTCGTTGATCTGGAAGATGATCTCCAGGTGTCGTGGCAACAACCGACCCAGGACCTCGACCGGCCAGGTTTCGAGGGCTTCCGGCAGGAGCGTGTGACAGGTGTAGTTGAAGCACTGTTCGGTGATCCCCCAGGCCTCGTCCCAGTCCATCCGGTAAACGTCGACCAGCAATCGCATCAACTCGGGCACGGCGATGACCGGATGGGTGTCATTGAGCTGGAAGGTGACGCGGTCCGGTAAGGCCGCCAAATCCCCATTCGGGCATTGGGCTTCGATGACGTTGTGAAGTGAGCAGGCGACGAAGAAATACTGCTGCTGCAAGCGTAATTCCTTACCTTGCGGCGTCGTGTCCTCGGGGTACAAGACCTTGGTGATGTTCTCGGCGAAGGTCTGGGCCCGCACCGCCGCCACGTAGTCGCCGGAGTTGAACTCGGCCAGGTCGAAGGTGTTGGTGGCTTTGGCCGACCACAGGCGCAGCGTGTTGACCCAGCCGTTCTCGTAGCCCGGCACCATGTAGTTATAGGGCACACCGAGCACGTCCCAGGCCGGGACCCAGGTCGCCCGGTCACGCCCGTCGGCGTCCGTTTCGTGTTCGACGTAGCCGCCGAAATCGACCCGCACCGCCCGCTCGGGGTGGGGGAATTCCCACGGGTTGCCCAATTTCAGCCAGTTGTCCGGCTGTTCGACCTGCTGGCCGTCGACGAAAGTCTGTTTGAAGATGCCATATTCGTAGCGAATGCCGTAGCCAATGGCCGGTACGCGCATGGTCGCCAGCGAATCGATGAAACAGGCCGCCAAACGCCCGAGGCCACCATTGCCCAGCCCCGGCTCAATCTCCTGAGCCCGCAGGGTCGCCAGCTTGAGACCACAGGACTTCAGTCCCTCTTCGGCGATTTCATCGAGATCCGAGGCCAGTAAGTTGTTATCGAGTTGACGCCCCAAGAGGTACTCGGCCGATAGATAAGCCACCTGCTTACCACGAGCCTGCTGGCTGCGCCGGGTCGATTCGAGCCACCGGGCCATGAGATAGCTGCGCACCGTCCGGGCCAGGGCGAAGTACTGATCGTTGACCATTGAATGGGCCAGC
>JAISGZ010000223.1 GCA_031262845.1 Propionibacteriaceae bacterium
CCACCGCGACCAGCCTTGGCCGTCAACTCGGCGGTGTCGGTGGCTATGTCCTCGATAGTGGCCGTCAAATCGCTCCGGCTCGCGGGCGGCTCCAACTCCACCTGGTCGCGCAAACGCTCAATCTGAGCCCGCAAACCGGCCAACCGATGGGAGAACTGTTGACTGGCCGGGGTCAGGTGAATGGTGCTGGCCAATTGGGCGGTCAGGGCGTCGGACAAACGACAGGCTTCGGCCAAATTGGTCGACAAACTCTGGGCCGAGGCCGTCGCCGTACCCGGCGCGGCCGTCGTATCGTCGAGCCGGCTCCACAGTAACTGCGACAGCTGTTGTTGCTGAACTAAGCCCACCCGGCCCGAATCCCAGACCCTCAGAAGATCCTCGTAACGTCGTTGAATGGCTTGCCAAACCGATAACGCCAACATCAGGTCGGAGGTGGCGGAGCCAGCCTGAGGTAACGCCAAAATGGCCTGGTCCAGTTGGTCGAGTTGGCTCCGACGTTGGGTCAGCCACTGACCCAGCTGCTCAAGGTAGGCCATCATCAAGCGCGGTTCGACCACCTGGTCGATCGCGCCCGGTGGCCACGGTGTCGCCACCGTCATCGGTACTCCTTCAACCGCGATTGGAAACCCAACAACTGCAACGTCAAGGCGATCAGTCCGGTGGCGGTCAAGGCCACGATCCGGAAAGTCATCGGATAAACGCCGGTCAGCAAGGCGGCGATCTGAACCAGCAGTCCGGTTTCGGCCGCCGCCGCCCCCACCCACCAGAGGTTAAGCACCCGGTGAGTCCGGCGAGCGCCGCCGATCATGGTCATCAACAAAGCGCCCAGGCTCAGTCCGGCAGCGATCAAACCGAGTGCCACCAGACCGATCGGTCGGCTGTTGGCGGCCTGGACTTGGGTTTGGTCGATCAACTGCTCAAGAGGCTGTTGAGCCTGTTGCTGCAGTTGGTCGGTGGCCTCACCGTAAGCGGCCGTGACCGCTTCGGCACCCTCGGTCTGGGCTTGGACAATGAGGCCGTCGATCGTGTCATCGAAGTCCCGCGTGGCGTCAAAAACCGTCCGCAAAACGGTCGACTCATCACCCGAGGCCCCGGCCGCGGTGGCCGTGAAAAGCTGGTCGTAAACCTGATCGAGTTGTTGGTCGAAACTGGCGGCGGCCTCCGGTTCGGCCAATTGGGCCGGATCGGCCGCGATCGCGGTCAGGGCTTCGTCAACGTCGGTCAACAGCTGAACCTGGGTCGTGGCCTGTTCGGACCGGTCGGCCAAGCGGTCGCCGTGAATGACGGCCGTGATCCCGAAAACCGTCGTCACAATCGTCAGGACCAGGCCCAGTAAGCGGAACCGGTCAAATAGGGCCGGCGTTGTCAGAGGCTTTTCGGCCGGTGCCGGCGGGGTGGCGCTAGGACGGGTCAAACTCTGGCCAGGGCTAGCCGTCGCCGGTGCTGGCGCGGTCGCCTGTGAACTGGGTGCCTGCGCCTGGGCGGCAGTGGCGAGCCTTTGGCGTCGCTGAGAGTTTGCCATCAGCCGGCCTCCGGACCAGTTTCCGAGACCGTTTCAGATTCTGGTGACGCCGAGTCCACCACGGCGGCGTCAACCCCGGAGCCATCGGTGTCAGCTTCAGCCACCGGCCAGGCCACGACCGCCTCAGCCGGGTCGACGTCAGCGGGCGAAAGGTCAGGCGCGATATCGGCCGGCGTCAACTCCCGTAACTGTTCCAGCGTCGGGTCGGTCACGTCCCGCAAGCGCCAAGCTTGGCGGCCGATGGCGGCTTCGAAAACATTGCGCACGAAGCGGCCGTTGCCGAAACTCTCATCACGCACCTGAGCCGCCAACAAGGTCTGGAAAGCCGCCTTGGTGGCTTCGGACAGGTCGTAGTCAGATTGCTCGGCCATCGACCGCAAAATCCCGGCCAGTTCCTCGTCGGAGTAGTCGTCAAAACTGATCGTGGTCCTAAAACGCGAAGCCAAACCCGGGTTTTCGTCGATGAAAGTCGCCATTGGGCGCGGGTAACCGGCCACGATCACGACCAATTCGGCCCGGTGATCTTCCATTTCTTTGACCAGCGTGTTGATCGCTTCCTCACCATATTGATCGCCCGACAACGAGTAGGCCTCATCAATAAAGAGGACCCCGCCGAGCGCCTTTTGAACCACTTCTGAAGTCTTAATAGCAGTCTGACCCAAGTAGCCGGCCACTAACTCCGACCGGTCGACCTCGACCAACTGCCCATGCTGTAACAAACCCAAGGCCCGGTAAATTCCACCAACCAAGCGGGCGACCGTGGTTTTCCCGGTTCCAGGGTTGCCGACGAAGACCAAGTGGCGGGTGATGGTCGTGTCCTTGAGGCCCTTCTCAGCCCGCTTGGCTTGGAGTTTGAGGATCGCCGACTGGCGGTGAATCTCTTCCTTGACGCTGGCTAAACCCACCAGAGCGTCGAGTTCGGCCAGCAACTCCTCGAGTGACTTGGCCGGTTCTTCCGGTTCTTCCGGCTCAGCCGGTTCGTCCGCGGGCGGAGGGGGTGCGGCCGCGATCGGAGCTTCGGGCTCAGCCGTGGCACTGGCGGCGTCCGCCTCGGCCGGCCGGTTGAGCAAGCTGAAAGCGCCCGGGGCGTGGGGATCGAGGGCCGACAAGTCGAACAAGCCCGGCACCTCGGCCGGGTCGCTGCTCTTCATACCAAGATCGCGCAAGCGGCCGGATTGTTCTTTGATCTGATTGAGGACTCGATTGAGCAAGGCCGGCGCTTCGGCCGTGAATTGCCGCATCGCCTCGTCATCGGATTCCGTGGCTGAAGTCGGGGTCGAGTCGGTCATAGCGCCTCCGGATCAAACTGAGATGGACGAACGGCAGGAGTCACGGGCGCGGCGTCGAGATCGAGGGGGTTGTTGGACTTCGGCGGCGGCGCCACCGGCAGCGGGGCTGGGCGGCTGGGAGCGAACTTCTCTTGCAAGAAACGGCCGTGAGCGATCAGGGCGGCGGCGTCTTTCTCCAGCACCGCGTCGTACATCTGATCGACCGTGATGGCTAGCAAGTCCAGTTGGTCGACCAGGATCAGCAGAGCAGTTTGACCGGCCGCGATCGGTCGGGAATTGGCCCAGTCGCGGGGGAGCCGGGCGTAGGCGTTGAGGGCTTCCGGCAAATAACTGGTGGCGGTGGCGATGAGAGCGTATTGATCGACCGAAGTCAGACCGGCCGAATCCAGCCGGGGCACGATGTCGTGCAACCGCTGCGCCACCCGGCGCACCCGCGCCACCACGGGCCAGGGCAAAGTCGGATCGTCAGCCACCTGAGCCACGATGGCGTCGGTGGCGGCCGTGATATCAGCTGGTGTCGGGGCCGGCGGTAAGACCGGTGCCGACACGGTTGCCGCCGGCGCCGGTTCGTTGTCGCCGCGCAACCAATCCCACAAAGCCACCGGATGCCGCCTCCGTCACGTCAATTAGCTGGACCGAACTATCAGCCAGGTCAACGCCGCCCAGCTGCGAGCGCTTCCATTGTGACCGGTTTTCCCCGGCTTTGGCCATCCCGCGCCCCGGCCGGTCGGGGCGCTGACCAGTCGATCAGCGCTCAGGCGCGACATCGAGTTGACTCGGCACATTCGGCTGAGAACTCTGGGCCCGGTCGAGATAGTCCCGAGATTTGACGACTTCACGTTCCAGCACGCCGATGGTCTGGGCCATATTGTCGAGCGCCTTGGCCTTGAACTGATCGATCGTGTCCATGGTCTGGTAGATGTTGGCGAAAGCGGCCTGCAGTTGCTGAATACCAATGGTCGAACTGGCGGCCTGTTCGCGAATCCCGGCCGACTGTTCTTTCAACATCTCGCTGGTCCGCTGAATCATGTCGGAAGTCGTGCTGTTGAGGGCCGTGATCTGATCGAGCACCAGGCGTTGATTGCCGAGCGCCGAAGCCACAATGACCGCCGTCCGCAACGCCGACACAGTCGTCGTCGAAGCCCGGTCGACGCCCTTGATCAGCTCGATGTTGTTCTTGATGATGATGTCGATGGCCAGGTAGCTCTGGATCGAGACCGCTAATTGCGTCAGCAAATCCTGGTGCTTTTGTCGGACATAGAACAAAACGTCTTCGCTGAGGACCTTGGCCCGTTCCGGATCGGAAAATTGAAGGTCGGCCACGGTGGCGGACAGTTGCTTGTCCAGCTGTTCGGCGATATAGACGTATTGATTGAGACGGCCCATGGTCGTCCACAGGTTCTGCTTTTCCATATTGAGGGAGACGTTGTCCCGCGTTAATTCGTCCTGGCCTGACCGCAGAGCGTGGAGAATGGCGTTGAGATGGGCTTCGCTGGACTGGTATTTACGGAAGTAGTTTTCGATCTTGTTGCCCATGGGGATGAAACCGAGCAGTTTCTTGCCGGGGTTGGTTTCCTGGGCC
>JAISGZ010000008.1 GCA_031262845.1 Propionibacteriaceae bacterium
CAATCGTCTCGAGATCAGGAAAGGCCTGGTTCGGGGTGGCCAGATTGCCGTCACAGAGGTGATACCGAGAATCGGCCGAGTTGTTGCGGTGATCGCCGAGGACGAAGAAGTGTCCTTGCGGCACGACGACGTCGAAACTCTGGTCACTGGCCGCGACCTGGCTGCCGTCCGGGTAGCGATAGAGATAGGGTTCGTCGATTTCGTAGCCGTTGACTTCGAGTTTGCCCCGGTCACTACAGCAACTGACGCGGTCCCCGGGTAGGCCGATCAGCCGTTTAACCAAGTACTGTTGTGACGAGTTAGGCAAGAAACCGACCAGTTCGAGCGGTTTTCGCCACCACGGCGTCGGCTCATTCGAGTCAGTCAGCCAATCCAACTGGTCTTCGAAGACGACGACATCACCACGCTGGTAATCCGACAGTTTGGAGACAAAGATTCGGTCGTTGGCTTCCAAGGTTTGTTCCATCGACCCGGTTGGAACCCGGAATTGTTCGAAACAAAAGGTCCGAATCAGGGTCGAAATGACAATCGCCAAAACCAGCACCACGACCAAGTCGCGGACGAATTGAAAAACCCGGCTACCTGCCGATGTTTCGTCTGGTTCGTCGTCTTCAACGACTCCCCGACGCGCCCCACCGTCGGCGACAACCTTGGTCTTAACCGGTTTGTCGTCGAGCGCCCGTCTGGGGTTCTCAGAAATCCCGCTTCTCCTTGATCTTGGCGGCTTTACCTCTCAGACCCCGCAGGTAATAGAGCTTGGCCCGGCGGACATCGCCCCGGCGCTCCAACTCAATTTTGTCGATGATCGGAGAGTGAACCGGGAAAATTCGCTCGACCCCGACACCATAGGAAACTTTGCGGACGGTAAAGGACTCTTTCAGCCCTGAGCCGGAGCGAGCGATTACCGCCCCCGCAAAGACCTGAATCCGGGATTTGTTACCTTCGACTACCTTGACGTGAACCTTGACGGAATCACCAGGTCGGAAAGCGGGCACATCATCGCGCAGAGCGGCGTTTTCGACGGCTGCGATCAAGGGCTGAGTCACGGATAATCCTCACCAAGCGCCACAGGTCGCCTCGTTCATTGAATCAATGATGTTGTCTTGGCGACCGGCAATTCCCCCTGTGGCAGGTGCTCGGCGCAAGCCAGACAACGAGGTGAGATTCTGCCACAGCTGACGCCTGAGCGCCAGCCGGCAGAAACTGACCTACTTCCCGTCGGCCTTGAACAGCGACCGCATGAGGTCCCGGTTGAGTTGGCCGATGCTGGCCAACGGGATCGACTTCGGGCAGACCGCGGCGCATTCGCCGATGTTCTGACAACCACCGAAGCCGGCCTCATCGTGGGCCGCCACCATCGACTTGATCCGGCGCATCCGCTCCGGCTGGCCCTGGGGCAACTTACTCAAGTGCGTGATCTTGGCCGATGTGAACAACATCCCGGCACCGTTCGGACAAGCCGCCACACAGGCGCCACAGCCGATACAGGTGGCGTTATCGAAGGCGGCGTCGGCCTGACGCTTGGGCGCCGGCACCGAGTGGGCCTCCGGCGCCGCTCCGGTATTGACGGAAACGAAACCACCGGCCTGAATGATCCGGTCGAAAGCCGACCGGTCGACCACGAGGTCTTTGATAGTCGGGAAAGCACCGGCTTTCCACGGCTCGACGTCGATGACGTCACCATCGCGGAAACTACGCATATGCAGTTGGCAGGTTGTTGTCGGCACGGACGAGTTGTAACGCCCGTGCGGCGCCCCGTTGATGACGATGCCACACATACCGCAAATACCTTCGCGGCAGTCGTGGTCGAAGGCCACGGGTTCTTGGTTCTGAGCCGTCAGTTCCTCGTTCAGCAGGTCGAGCATCTCCAAGAAACTCATCGACTCATTGACGTCGGTTAATTGGTACGTCTGCATCGCTCCGGGCTGATCGGGACCGGCTTGACGCCACACACGAAGGGTGATCTTCACTTGTAACTCCGTTGCTTCAGCTCGATGAACTCATAATTCAGGGGTTCTTTGTGGAGCACCGGCTTACCGCCGTCACCCCCGAACTCCCAAGCGGCGACGTACAAGAATTCGGCGTCATTACGCAACGCCTCGCCGTCTTCAGTTTGCGATTCGGTCCGGAAGTGACCACCACAGGACTCCCGCCGGTGGAGCGCGTCGATACACATCAACTCACCGAGGTCGATGAAATCGGCCACCCGGCCGGCCCGTTCCAAGGCCTGGTTGAAGTCCTCATTGACGCCGGTGACGCGGACATTGCGCCAGAACTCATCGCGCAGATCGCGAATCTTGGCGATGGCGGTCTTGAGACCGGCCTCGTTCCGTTCCATACCGCAGTATTCCCACATGATGTGGCCCAACTCTTTATGGAACGAATCGACCGACCGCTGACCCTTGATCGATAAGAACTGGTCCGTCCGCTTCTTGGCCGCCTCCAGCGCCTCTTGAGCGGCCGGCGTGGTCTCATCGACCGTCGGCAGCGAACCGACCGAAGCCAGATAGTCGTTGATCGTGTTCGGCAGGACGAAGTAGCCGTCCGACAGCCCCTGCATCAGCGCCGAAGCCCCCAACCGGTTCGCACCGTGATCGGAGAAATTAGCTTCACCGACCACATAGAGGCCAGGAATCGAACTCATGAGATCGTAATCAACCCACAAGCCGCCCATCGTGTAGTGAACCGCCGGGTAAATCCGCATTGGTGTCTCGTACGGGTTTTCGCCCGTGATCTGGGCGTACATATCGAACAGGTTGCCATACTTGGCTTCCACGGCCGGCCGGCCCATCCGTTCGAGGGCTTCCTTGAAATCAAGGTAGACACCACGGCGGACCTGACGCTCTTGGCCATCCGAGCCGACTTCGGTCACCGCCGGGCCGACACCACGGCCGTCATCACACATGTACTTGGCTTGACGGCTGGCGATGTCCCGCGGCACCAGGTTGCCGAAACTCGGGTAAATCCGCTCGAGGTAGTAGTCCCGGTCGGATTCGGGAATCTGACGCGGGTCCTTGGTGGCGTCTTTCGGATCCTTGGGCACCCAAATTCGGCCGTCATTACGCAATGACTCGGACATCAGGGTCAGTTTCGACTGAGTATCACCGTGAACCGGAATACAGGTCGGGTGAATCTGGGTGTAGCACGGGTTACCGAAGTAAGCGCCCTTGCGGTGAGCCCGCCAGGCGGCCGTGTTGTTACAGCCCATGGCGTTGGTCGACAGGAAGAAGACGTTGCCATAACCACCAGTCGCCAGCACGATGGCATCAGCGAAACGTGACTTGATCTCGCCGGTCACCATATTCCGCGTCACGATGCCGCGGGCGCGGCCGTCAACGACAATCAACTCGATCATTTCGTGACGGGTATGCATCGTCACCGCACCGGCCTGAACCTGACGCTCCAAGGCCTGGTAAGCGCCCAGCAACAACTGCTGGCCAGTCTGGCCGCGAGCGTAGAAAGTCCGCTGGACCTGCACCCCACCGAAGGAGCGGTTGTCGAGCAGACCACCGTATTCACGGGCGAAGGGCACGCCTTGAGCGACACAGTGGTCGATGATGCGGGGCGAAATCTGC
>JAISGZ010000056.1 GCA_031262845.1 Propionibacteriaceae bacterium
GAACATCCGTTCAGCGGTCGTGTAGGTCCCGAACGTCGTCCGGGCGATCGGCGGTTTCGGATCAATGGTGGAGATCAGTTGGTCGATTTCGTGGGGAATCTCGAAGCCACCGACCAACAAGATGGCGGAGATCGACGGGAAACCACCGGACTGGTGAGCCAGCAACAGACCGGGCAAAAGATCGAACCGGTCGGCCGGCATGATGAGCGTGTAGTTTGGCGACATCCCCGCTAAGACGTGCGGCAAGGTCATCGCCGCGATCATGACGCCGAGCGACTCCTGTTCCAGCTGTTCTTCGTGGCCGTAGAGGACCGGCGCCTCGGTCGACTCGAACTGCTGGCGCACGGTCGGCGACGTGAGCGACAAATTCTCCGGCAAAACCGCCACGATCGGCAGTTCGAGCGAAGCCAGCGCGGCCTGATAGTCCGATAGTTCAGCGCCGTTAACCCGCGTCGCGACCACACCCAAGCCGGTCACGTGATTGCTGTTGATCTCCTCTTGGATCGAGTCGATCATGTTGCGCAAGCCTTCAGGCGTCCGCCCATCACCGCGCACGACCAGCAAGGTGACGGCGTTGAGGTTACGCGCCACCGCCACGTTGAAGGAAAACTCGGCACTGCCCAAGTCACCGACGTAATCCGAGCCGACGATGACGATGGCGTCGTGTTTCTCGCGCAACTCCTCGTAGCGGGCGATGATCTGGCTCATCGCCTCCTCGGGGTCGGTGTGGATCGCTGAATAGGGCACGCCGACCGCGTCATCGTAGGTCTGACGAATCCCGGGCAGCGTCACCAGCGACTCCAGGACGGTGTCGTGTCCATCAGTTCGAATGATCGGCCGGAAGACACCGACCGATGACACGTGACGGGACAGGGCTTCGATTGCCCCCAGGGCAACGGCCGACTTACCGACTAAACCTTCGGGGGAAAGAACATAGACACTCTTGGCCATGAAGCCGAGTCTAGATGATGAATTCCCCCGTGTGAGCCACAGCGGCATTGGTGAATCGGTTCGTTTCCCGCCTGGCTGGTCAAGCGGCCAGGATCAGGCCCCTTCGACCTCCGCTGAGCCGCCTCAACGCCGCTGGCAGCGCGGGCAGAAGTGGGTGCCGCGGCCGGCCACACGGATTTTCACGATCGTCGTGCCACAACGATCACAGGGTTGGCCTTCGCGCCGGAAAACGTGGGCGAAACTGAGGTAATTCCCCCGGTTGCCTTCGGCGTCAACGTAGTTGCGGTCGGTTGAACCACCCAAGTCGATCGACAGCTGCATGACCTGGCCGGCGGCCGTGAACAACTCCCGCAGTTTGCGGGCCGAGACCTCGCTGACCGGCCGGGAGGGGTTGACCCGAGCCGCCCACAGCGTCTCGTCGGCGTAGATATTGCCGATGCCGGCGACGATTTCCTGGTTGAGTAGGGCGGCTTTGATGATCGTCCGTTGGTGGTGGTCGATCCGGCGCCGGAACTCGGGGAAATCGGCTGGGTTGAAGGGCTCCGGACCGAGCTTGGCGATGAAGGGTAACGACTCGACGGCCGCCGTCGGCATGAGCCGGATCCAGCCGAATTTCCGCTGGTCGTTGAAAAACAACTGCGACCCATCGTCAAAACCGAAAGCCAGGCGTGTCGACCGGTCGGGCAACTGCGCCAGGAAGGAATCGTTCGGGTGGCCACCAGCCCAGTTCTCCGCCCCGCGAACGACCATCTGACCAGTCATCTTGAGGTGGCCGACGAGCGAATAGTCGGTGTCCAAATCGAGAATCAAAACCTTGGCCCGGCGCCGCGCCGCCACCACACGGGCACCTTCCAGATAACGGCCTACGCTGTCGGCCCAACCGCCCTCGGCGACTTGGAAACTCTTCGGCTCCCAGATTTCGAAGGTGGCGATCCGGCGTCCGACGACGAGTTGTTCCAGACCGCGCCGGACCGTTTCGACTTCGGGTAACTCAGGCACGGTCGTAGCTTAGAGACTGACTTCAACGGTCGCGCCCGGTCGCGATTTCGTGATCAGACCAGATTGAAGACTGTGGCCGAGTGGGTTATCGCGTCTCGGATGTCATTCGTGTCATTCGGTCGGGTGGACAACCGACGTGGGAACGGGCCGTGCAGAAGTGGCCAACCCGGCGGCACTGCCTGTCTCATCCGGTCTGGTGGACAAGCGGCGTGAGAGCCGTCAGGTTGATCAGCGAAACTACTGGAGCCCAGTCGTTAAACTCCGTGGGGTGACTGATCATGTCGATCCCGTTCTTGTCGATCCCGCGGCGCCACCGGCGGTTGTGCTGGTCAACCTCGGTACTCCGGATGAACCGACGTTGCCGGCCGTGCAACGTTATTTACGTCAGTTCCTGACCGACCGGCGGATCGTTGATCTCAACCCGCTGCTGTGGCGGATGATTCTGGAGACCGCGATCATGCACGGCCACGCCAAGCGGTCGGTGGCGAAATACGCTTCGGTGTGGTTGCCCGATGGTTCGCCGCTGCTCGTTCACACCCGGGACCAAGCCGCTGCTCTGGCCGCCGAATTTGCGTCTGACCAGGGCACACGCCTTCAGTCAAGAGAAGGCTCCGGGCCGGGGAATACTGCTTCGATCGCCACCACTACCCGCCCCACCCCAAGTGACGATCCGGCCAGTTCAACCAACGCTGCTTCGCGTGCCACCACGACACGCCCACAACCACGGGACGACTCGGCCAGTTCAGTGGCTTCCGCCTCGCCGACCGGGCTGCCGGCTCTGTCCGATGTCCACGTCACCTACGCCATGTGTTACGGCCAACCGTCACTGCCGTCGGTACTCAGCCAGCTTCAGACCGAGGGGGTCTGGCGCATTTTGGTCGTCCCGCTCTACCCCCAGTTCTCGACCACCACGGTGGCGCCGATCATCGACACCCTGTCGGCCTACCTGTCGAAGTCGACCAACCAACCGGAAATCCGCACGATCCGCAGTTGGCCGACCGATCCGGCCTACATCGACGCTTGTGCCCAACTGATCGAACAGGACTGGGCGACCAACGGACGGCCCGACTTCGCCCGTGGTGACAAACTGCTCTTGTCTTATCACGGTATCCCTGTCAGTTGCGTCACGGCCGGCGACCCCTACGTCGCCGAGTGCCAGGCGACGACCGACGCTTTGCGAGCCCGTCTTCAACTCGGTCCCGAACACTGCCTCATGACCTACCAATCGAAGTTTGGCCGGGGCGAATGGGTGACGCCGGCCACGCTCGACACCGTCATCAAACTCGGCCAGTTAGAAACGCCCCGGCTCGATGTCTTCTGCCCCGGCTTCGTGTCCGATTGCCTCGAAACCCTCGAAGAACTCGATCAGCTCAACCACGACCAGTTCATCAGCGCTGGTGGCGGGCAATTCCGGCGTGTCCCCTGCCTCAACGCCAGCCCCCCTTGGATGACGGCCCTGGCCGGTTTGATCCGGCCTCACTTGAGTGGCTGGGTGGCGTGAACGTGAGGCGGACTTGTCTCTACGGCCGAGTCCGCCTCTTCCTCGTTGGCTCGTCACCGATGTCTATGAGCCGCTATCGAGACCTGGGCCCGAACAGCTGATTACAGACCGAGGAAATCACGCCAGCGTGGCAATTCACGCCGAGCTTGAACTAAACCGGCCTCAAAACTTTCCCGTAATTCGGGAACCGATCGGGTGTTATTCCGGACCGTCATCTGGTCGGGCACGAACAACAAAGCCTGGCCCGAGCTTTCCAAGTCGAAGAGTTCTTCCCGAGTTTGGTTGTAATTCCGTGGCCGCTCGATCAGCGCCTCCGCCACCGCCGGGAAGCGGCGGAACCAGGTCTTGTACAACCGGGGCATGCGACTCGGCGGCTTGATATACGACCGTTCCCGGGTCATGACAACAAAGAACCTGGTCAAACCATCACGGCGGGCGGCGTCGAGCGCGATCCCACCCGAGGGGCCGATCGCGCCATCAACGTAGGTGTGGCCATTGAACTTCACCGGCGGCATGAGGATCGGCATCGTCGACGAGGCCCGGACCTCCCGCATCAACTGGTGCAAGGTCCGCATATCTTCCTTGCCCCAATAAACCGCCTGGCCGGTATCGGCTTCAAAAGACCCGATCCGGCGAGTGGCCGGGTTGAGCTGAAAAGTTGAGAAATCGAAGGGCAGGGCTTGGCCCGGCGCGCTGGTTTGTTCGTAAATATAGTGGGCGTTAAATAGTCCCTGGCCGCGCACGAAGGTTCCGATATTGCCAAATTTCGGGTCGGCCGTAAAGTCGACGAATGACATTTCCGCCCGGTGGGCGTCCCGTGATAAATAGTTCGCCAGGTGTGAACTACCGGCGGAAATACCCGCCACCCAGTCGAAATACAGTCCGGCTGCCAGCAGCGTCCGCACGACCGCGGCCGTGTAGGAGCCACGCATACCGCCGCCCTCGAAGATCAGGGCTACGTCAGTCACATTGTTCGTCAGCGGGGATGAGGCGATCACGGGCTTAGATTAGTCGACCGGAGGCCATAGTTGGCCGCGCTACGGTGAGGTCGTGAACATCATTCCCGTCACCCAGGCCGACGACCCGAGACTGGCGGATTACGTCCGACTACGGGAATCGACACTGCGCAAGTCGCTCGAAAGCGAACAAGGACTGTTCATCGCCGAGGGCGCCAAAATCATCCAGCGAGCTTTCATCGCCGGGTACCAGCCGCGCTCTTTCCTGCTTGCTGAACGCTGGTTACCGACCTTGGCGGACGTCCTGACCGAGACCACCGTGCCGGTCTATGTCGTCACCGAAGCACTCGCCGAACAGGTCACAGGCTTTCACGTTCACCGGGGCGCCTTGGCTTCATTCCACCGTCGTCAACCGTGGTCAGTGGCCGATTTACTGGCTCAGTCACGGCTGGTCGTAGCCGAAGACATCGTCGACCACAGCAACATCGGTGCCATCATCCGCAACGCCGCCGGACTGGGCTGGGATGGTGTTCTCATCAGTCCCCGCTGCGCCGACCCGCTCTACCGCCGAGCCATCAAAGTCGCTATGGGTACGGTGTTCAGCTTGCCGTGGGCTCGGCTGACCGATTGGCACGGTGCTATTCCCCAACTTCAAGCAGCTGGATTCACGGTCGCTGCTCTCGCCTTACGGGACGATGCCATACCGCTGACAAGCTTCGCCGCCCAGCCGCTGCCCGAGAAATTGGCCATTGTCCTGGGCAGCGAGGGGGAAGGCCTGTCTCAGACCTGGTTGGACCAGGCGGACGTTTGTCTGCGAATCCCGATGCGAGCTGGTGTCGACTCGCTCAATGTGGCGGCGGCCAGTGCCATCGCCTGTTATGCCCTCGTGGACTGTCGCGTTTAAGAAATATCCCTTCGGGAAAAATACGCATTCGCGGCACCCGGTGGGGCCCCCCAACCGCGTTGTCGCCGTCGTCGGGAGATCCCCTACCGGCTCCTCCTCCGCCTTGCTGGCCACCCCACCTGCCACCACGAATTAACCGCAGTTTTCCCGAAAGTAAAACTTTTTAAACGCGACAGACCTTTGCCGTGACTGACCCGGCTGGGGCCACTCGGGGACGACGGTCCGAGTTCTGTTGCGTATTAAGACGTGTGATTTGGTAGCCGGTGAAGTGGCCAGGCAGGCGGAGAAAGAGCCGATAACGGGCTATCGGTGATGCTGACAACGCTGTTGGGGACCTCAGCGGCCGCCGCAAAATACGGCCTGAAAAACGCGACCGGGCACAAGTGCCCTTCGGACAGCGGACACGAGTCATAGGCAGCCCGTCGGCCAGTCAAGCGAACGGTCACTTGGGGAAGTGATATGAACTTCATCGGATTCGGTATCGGTCGAACGGCCGCCAAACGGAGGGTTATACAGTTTTCACTGTCTCCGAGACCGATGAGACCGGGATGACTCACCCGGTTCGAAAGCGAGAGACTGCATGACCGTGGAAACCGACACCACAACGTTCGCCCCGGACCCTCGCCGTTGGAAGGCGCTGTGGGTCTGTTTTGCGGCTGGCTTTGTGACCATGCTCGACGTTTCGATCGTCAACGTCGCGCTGCCTTCGATCCAGTCGTCTCTCCACGCCGGCGCCACCGAAATCCAGTTCATCGTCGCCGGCTACACGCTAGCTTTTGGCCTGATGTTGGTCCCGGCCGGGCGGATCGGCGACGCCCGCGGCCGCCGTGGCATGTTCCTCCTTGCCGTCGGCTGTTTCGGCGTGACCAGCCTGTTGGCCGGAATGAGCCAAAGTGACACCATGTTGGCCGTCTTGCGGCTACTCCAAGGGGCGTCCGGGGGGATGCTCACGCCTCAGACTTCGGGCATGATCCAAGCCATGTTCCGGGGCGCTGAACGGAGCAAAGCCTTTGGCTTATTTGGCATGGTCATCGGCATTTCGACAGCCCTCGGGCCGCTCGTGGGCGGCCTTTTGCTGGAAGCTTTCGGGCCAAGTCACGGCTGGCGCTGGGTGTTCTGGGTCAACGTGCCGATCTGTCTGCTGGTCGTCATACTGGGCTGGCGACTCCTCCCCCGTCAGGATCTACCGCCAACTCGACAACGGCTCGACCTGGTCGGGGTGGTGTTTATCGCCCTGGGCACGATGTGTTTCATGGCCCCGTTCGTGACAACGCCGAACAGCGGTTTCTTTGATCA